>JAPLOC010000820.1 GCA_026692825.1 Planctomycetota bacterium
GCGTCGGCGACCGTTCGGGCGAGGCCAAAGTCGGTGAGCAGAACCCGTTCGACGCCATTCTCGAGCAGAATGTTCGCCGGCTTGATGTCGCGATGGACGACCCCCTGGGCGTGGGCGGCGGCCAAACCGAGGGCGGCCTGATGGCCGATCCGCAGAATCTCTCGGATTCCAAGCGGCCCCTGGTGGTTGAGTCGCTGTTGCAGGCTGCGACCAGGAATGTACTGCATCACCAGGAACGGCAAGCCTTGAAACTCATCGACCGCGTGGATGGGAACGACGTGTTCATGCACAATGGCGGCGGCGGCCCGGGCTTCCCGGGCGAACCGCTTCCGGGCCGCCCCGTTACACGCCAGAAGAGGAGACAAGACCTTGACGGCGACAAAGCGATTGAGCGAGCGTTCGAGTGCCTTGAAAACGATACCCGCCCCCCCTGCCCCGACGACTCCCAAAACTTCGTAGATTCCCAGGCGCCCAAGCATCGCCGGGTCATCGGTCGGGGCGAGGCACTGCAGCATGACACGCGGGATTTCGGTGACGTCGGACTCTTCGGTGACATCGTTCCCGTGAACCAAGTACGGGTCGTTGTCGAATTCCTCCTGGTTTCGCAGTACTTCGCGGGTTTCGATGGCCCAGGCTTCTCCTCCCGCCAGCAGGGTGATTGTGCGCTGGCATTCTGCGCAGTCGTTGAGATGCTCGACGATGGCCGATTCAGCCGCCTCGGGGACACGTCCCTCCACGAAGTCGCGTAACTCGTCGGGTTTGCGATGTTGCGATTCAGTCATCTCGCTCCTCCGGCGCGCGATGTCGTTCGACTTCCTTTTTCAGACGTGCCAAAACCCGACAGCGTGCGGTGTAGGCAGATCCGACCGAGATCCCCAGATCGCTGGCGACGTCGGCAATCGGTTCTTCGTCGACGACCGTCCGTTGGAAGACCAGCCAGGTTCGCGTGTCGACATCGCGGCGGATCGTCTCGGCGGCGCGGCGAAATGTCTCGCGACGGTATTCCAGTTCGAAGCGGGTCTCGGCGGGGTCGTCGACGGCTATCGCCTCGAGTCGCTGAATAAAACTCGTTCCGCCGATCCCCCGTTGTTTTCCAGCACCACGCCGGACGAGATTGCAGGCGGCGTTTTTCGCGACACGAAACAGCCATTTTCGAAACGAGCCGGGTTGCTGGTCGGGTTCCCAATCGCGCACGCTGCGGGCGATCGACGCCAGGACATCTTGAACCAGATCCCGGGCGTCGGCATCCTGCAGGCCGAAGTACCGACCCAGACGGTAAACAACGGGTTCGTAGAGCCGCAGAAATTCCGACCAGGCCGCGCCGTCACCGTGGTCTTTCAACTGGACCAGTAACGAGTGGCGGGTGTCGGGGATCTGGGGCATGCGATGGTCTCTGAAGAGATAGACACACCTTGAGCCTTTGACCTTACACGAAATTTGCAGAATGTGCGAAACCGGGACGGCGGCTGCCCATCGCGCGGAGCGAGCGTGTCGCGCGCCGGGCACTGTTCCGCTTCACCATGGGTTGTGAGGCGTGACCGTAATGGATGAAAGGGATGAACAGGATGGAGTTGCTCGCCATTCCTGCTCTCTGGCAAAGTGGCTGAGATCGCAAAACTCCCAATCCCGACGATCGACATTCGCCTCGGCAATCCTGTCCATCCTCTTCATCCCTTTCATCCTGTCTAGAATTCAACGGACCGCGAGCGCAGTGAGTCGGCAGTGCGAGTATCAACGAGCATAGTTGTTGGGGTTCGGGCGATCCTAGCCCCGAAACGGGCTGTGGATTAAAATCCACGCTACCCTCCCCCTAACCCCGCCTGCCGCGCGAGTTCCGCAGTATCCGGGAGCGTAGCGGAGCCTCTCGGATAACCGCGTTGAATGGAGTGCATCGCATTCGGAATGTAAGGGCGGCTGCTCCGCGATGAGTCCAAAAAAACGACGGATTTGATCTTGGAAGAGTGTCTACGTCAGCCGCACGGGGACACCCCGGTCGGCCAGATACCGTTTCGTTTCCGGAATGGAGTACTGCCCATAGTGGAAGATACTGGCGGCGAGTGCCGCGCTGGCTCCGCCGGCGGTGAGCGCGGTGAAGAGGTGTTCGGGCGAACCCGCCCCCCCGCTGGCGACCACCGGAATCTTGACCGCGCGCGAAACCACACCGGTGATTTCGATGTCGTAACCGTCGCGGGTGCCGTCGGCGTCCATGGAGGTCAACACAATCTCGCCCGCGCCGAGTTCTTCGACTTTCCGAGCCCATTCGACCGCTTCGAGCCCGGTCGGAACCCGGCCGCCATTGATAAAAACCTCCCAGAACACTGACGCGTTGCGGTCGACTCGTTTCGGGTCGATGTTCACCACAATGCACTGGCTGCCGAATTTCAGGGCCGCCTCCCGGATGAACTCGGGATTGCGCACCGCAGTCGAGTTGATCGAGACTTTGTCGCAACCCGCCTGCAGCAACTGTCGAATGTCGTCGACATTGCGGATCCCGCCACCGACGGTGAGGGGCATGAAAATCACCTCGGCCGTCCGGCGGACCACGTCGAGAATGATGTCGCGACCTTCATGCGATGCGGTGATGTCGAGAAAGACCAGCTCGTCGGCACCCTCCTGCTCGTAGCGGCGCGCGACTTCCACGGGATCCCCGGCATCCCGCAGATTGAGAAAGTTGGTCCCTTTCACGACACGGCCGGCGTGGACGTCGAGACAGGGGATGATTCGGCGGGCAAGCATGAGTTTCGGGCGGCGTTGTGAGGGAGCAGTCGGCTTTGAGTATCTACGGTTGAGGCCACGAGTGACAGGTCTTCGGCACAGATTCGGGTGCCAATTCCCCGAAAAGTTCTTGACCCGCGCCATCGGTCCACTTTATCATTCTGGTGCGTCGTGTTTGCGGACACCGCCGAGTCGTCACGAATGACCACCTTTGGTTGGAGTTCGGCGGCCTGTCCAGATGTTTTAATCGATACCGTCGTCGTCGTCTGAACTCGAATCCCGTGTCGACTCGATTTCTGCCGAAGAGAGGGTGTCTGATTGTCTTTTCCTCGCGCGGCGACGCCACGGGAATCACTGATGCATATTTCCGGAAAGATCCTGGCGGGTTTCGTACTGGTCCTCGGACTGACGGCGGTGTACTTCACCGCGCGGACGATGGGGGTGCGTCAAGCCTGGATGGAGTTGTCCCAGAAGAACCGGGACGAATTCCAAAAGANNNGCCGAGTTTGTCCGCGCGAACATTGGGTGGGAACGAACGTACGAAGGACCAAACGTTCAAGTCGGCGTCGACGACAATGGAACGGTCTTGGTCGATGGCGTTGGCACAACCAATGGCGTGAAGCCGGGGGATGTCGTTTACGTCTTCATCCTGGGGGCGGATGGCAGCAGCACGTTCCTGAGTGCCATCCAGGTGGCTGACGCTGGGGACGCGCGGCTGAGCGGGCGGCCCTACAATCGCATTCGCCAGGGAGAGATCGTTCCCACTGGCCAGAAACTGCTGGGCCGTGTCCGGAAATTGATTCCGACCCGAGTTCAAAATGAACTGGCCACAATTGATCAGCGACTGCTGATGCTTGAACAGAGTTTGGCGAACGCCGGTGCCGATAAAGAGGCGTTGCAGAAACTTCAGGACCACACCGACAAATTGATCGAGAATCGAATCAAGGAGATCAATGGAAATTCCGCGCTGGACAGCGCCAACGTTCCCGATGTGAACAAGGCGGGATTGCTGGCGTCGATCGCCTCTGAAGAAGAGATTCGCAACGGTGCTTTGCTCGAAGGGGACCAGTTGTTGCGGCGGCTGCTGCGGACCCGGCAGAAACTGGAAGAAGTTCTGGACAACAATCGCGAACTGACTGGCGCGTTGCCGCAGCCCGCAGGTCCGGCGACAATTGGGGCTTCGCTGCGGTAGATCCCATCGAAATCGCCGTCCGCCGAAGAAGTCGGCGGTGATTTCAAAAAAGCACGTCGCGTCACTTGTCAGACGCGATGTGACACGTGTAGAATTCCGCACGTTCCGAGTGCCAGCCCTCGTGGCGAAATTGGCAGACGCGCTAGGTTCAGGTCCTAGTGGGCTTAACGCCCATGGGGGTTCAAGTCCCTCCGAGGGCACTCAATGGCGGTTGGCGTCGCAGCTTGGTCGCGGCGAAATCGCCCTGCGGAACAGACAGCCCGTCAGATCGAAATCGATCGGTCGCCAGAGCATGTGGTATTTGAGATCGATAATCACTCGCTGGCCCGGGGCAGCTTGTGCCGATTCCGCATCAGGATGCCCGTCAGCAGTAGTGCGATGATCGAGAGCCCAGTGATGGTCCCTTGGAGGATCTGGCGACGGGGGGTACCGGAAGCACCAGCCGGTAATTGGCTTTCATCCGCAGGGGGATCCGCGCCGAGGCGGGTCAGAATGAGGCGGGCATCGTCGGGATGTACGTGCCAGTCGTAGAAACCACCAGCGACGGTGGCACCGCGGCTGTCGCGCGCCGGGTCGGGCACGTAAACCAGACGTAACTGGGGAAGCGCCAGTTCGGGAAGTTCAGGAAACTGAAACCGGACATCTCCGGTCAGTGTGAAGTCACCCGTGGTCGCGGGATCGAGGATCGAATCGGTTCCGAGCTGAATGCCGGCATTGGGGAGATGCTGCAGAACAGTGCGGGGGGGCGTCTGGTCGTGCATTCCGATGCCGCCGGTCATCACCGGCTGGCCGTCGCGCGAGATCGTGAACCGCCAAAACCGCATCGCCGACGCGGAATCAGGACAAAGTGCGATCAAGAGCGCGACAGCCAGCAGTCGCCATCCCCAAGTGTGCATCACGTGTCTCCCGTCAGGCAGTTGAGCGAACGAAATGTTCGACAAGTGTCGTAGTATCAGCCGCGGAACTTCGGGTGTCAAATCCGGGGAATCGGTTCGGGCGAAACAGGACTCAGGGAAACCACGTCTCGGGCTGATCGCGACGCCGTCCGATCGTGTGAAAGCTTTCCGGTAAAAAAGTCTCCGAGGTCGGACGGTTCCATTCTGTAAACGGTCCTGCCGGCCCTTCGCCAGACGTCATGAAAACCAGGAAGTCGAACTTGAATTCCCCGCAGGGTGACTACGAGCGCATCATCCGCCCCAACGAACAGCGAATGATGCGGCTGGCCACTCAAACGACGCAGCGGGCGATTCGAAACCCGGCAAAGCGAAATCGAAGCGTGGGCCGTGCGCCGTACCGGACCGCCGACCGGCAGAAAATCGACGAATCGTCCCAGTTGCCCCCTCGGCGAACTCGCCAGCGGCTCTCGACTGTTGACTCGGGATCGAGTCCGCCGGTTGCAATGTCCGCGCGCCAATCTCGGCACCATTCGTCGACATTGCCGTGCATGTCACACAGTCCCCAGGGATTGGGATCGAATGAACCCACCGCCGCCGTTTTCCCGGCATATTCGAATACTCCTGGTGCGAGCTTGCGAAACCCCCAGGCGAAGTTCGCCTGAAAATCTCGCAGCTCCGGACCATAGTGGAATGCGGTGGTGGTTCCCGCACGGCAGGCGTATTCCCACTGCGCCTCGGTGGGAAGAGTGTACTGCCACTTCGCCGGCAGTCTGCCGGTCAGTCGTTCCTGGTCCGTCAGCCGACGACAGAATTCCATCGCCTCTAACCACGACACTCGCTCGACCGGAAAGTCGCTGGTGTCAAGACCCTGGACGCTTTCGCGTCCCGCGCCGGTAGCGCAAAAATGACTGGTGTTTTTTCCCATGACGCGCGTGTACTGTGACTGCGTCACTTCATACTTCCCGAGCCAGAAGCCGCGCGTCAGCGTGACGGCCGCCTGGACTTCATGGTCCTTGCGGCCCGCCTCTTCTGGGGGGCTGCCCATCACAAATTTTCCCGGTGGGCACCAGACAAGTTTCAGCCCCAGAAAGTTGTCGTCCCGCACCTCGCCGGCGCTTGCGCCTGTCAGTGATTGCGCCATATTTACACCGCGCTGCGAGCCCCAGTGCGATCGATGCGTGGCATGGTGTTCGTCATTCGCGGCCAATGGCCAAAATGAACCGTATCGCGATCCCATAAACCAGGCGAACCGGGATAATCGCAGCTAACAAACCCACACCCTTCCAAAACACTTTCCGCCCGAGGCCCTTGCTGGATGCGAAACGATGACGGCGTGGGTCGGAAGCCAAGTACTCGATCATCGGAAGATGCGTCCCGACATTCGATTCGCTCCACGGTGGTGCAGGGTTTTGTGATACCGTTTCGAATTCGTGGACTCGACCGAGTTGATCCTGGAAGCGGTAACAGAATACATGTTCTGTGATCGTGCCGCTTTCGCTTCCTTCACGGGTCACGACGCGCTTGTCGATAACCCGCCCCGAGTCGGTCCATACACCGTCAGACTCGTAGAACTGTTCCCCCCACCAGTCCTTGACGCCCCCCGCCACGCAGGCGATTCCGAACAGCGCACACATCAGAAGCGCGAGATTACACACGGGTACCGGGAAATCGGGACTGGGGGGTTCGATCACCCAGAGCCAGCGCAGGAATCTTCGAGCCATTTACGAAACCACCTCCACCGCCGATGGACAGCGCCAACGCGCACGCTGCCAAACTCCAGAAGTCGCATTGTATATTCCGCACGGCCGAAATTGAAACAATTTCGGGGATCCGCGCTCGTCAGGAAGCGGGAGTTTGAACTCCATCAAAATGTCTCAACGCGGACCGCGCGGAGTATGACTCGACTGCCTCGATCGCAACTTAGACGCCTGCCACGTCCTGTGGCAGGTGAATCAGACCACCGCTCGGTTCGACGAAGATCTCCTCGCGACCAGATTGACGTCACAAACCGAAGCGCTTTCAGGTGCATCCGACTCAGATTCACGATTGAAAGCGTCGTTTGCTTGAGCAGGCGGCGACGGTCTTCGAGAAAGAGGGAGCCAAGCCGGTGCCAACGGAGAATTCAACCGCGCTGTATGAGCAGATCGGCAGGCTCAAGATGGAGTTGAAGTGGCTCAAAAAAAACTGCCCAGTTCCCCGGCTGACTTGCGATTGAGGGTTGATCCTGACCATGTCGATTTGACCATCAGCGACCAATGTGAACTACTTGGACTTCCGAGAAGATCGTACTACTACGATCCCGTCCCGGAGAGTCCCGAGAATCTGAAGCTGATGCGATTCATCGACGAGCAGTACCTGAAGACACCGTTCTATGGAAGCCGGCGCATGACGGCGCAGCTACAACGCGAAGGACACCTGGTGAACCGCAAAAGGATCCAGTCGCTGATGGATTTCCAGTGTTTCGGGTTATCGTATTCGCAGGTTGCGGTCGGTCGGACGGTTCTGTCTTACCGGCCGTGAGGGACTTGTCAACAAACACACATCATCTGGATTGCCGGCGAACACGGGCCACAGCGGCAGGCGACGTAGCCATGGTGAGCCCGCCGCGAGCCTGCCGCGGCGGGGCGTCAGCCGCCAGGTTTTTGGCGTGGCTGGCGCACAGTGCGCCGATGATCGCGAAAAACCCGGCGGCTTACGCCGGCCGGCTCGCCAAGGGGGTTGTTGTATTCGGTTCTGTGGGTGGCCCCTTCACACCGGCCCTCTCCCCCCGCAGTCAGGCTGTTGGGGGCCGGATGACGTCGAGCGCGGGGGAGAGCGGGTCGCGTGGGTGCCGGCGACGGAAGAGCTTCACTCGACGATCTCAAACGTGATCGGGCTGCTGGTGATTTTCTCCTTTTTCGCTGCCTCATTTTTCGCCCCTTCCTCTTCCTTCGGGCCGGGAACGTTGATCATGGCCGAGTGCGTTAGCGTGTACGTCCCCGCGCGGGGAGTCTTGAGAATCGGGTGCCAGTGCTGCAGCGAGGGACGCGGGTTTTCGCCGAGTCCGATGCTCAGGTAGAACGGTCCCAAGGCTTCCCCCGGCGCGAGCGTCTCGTGGTAGTGCGGGATGTTGCCGAGGAGCGGGATGTTTTCGAGAGTCAGCCGCTCGCCTTGGGAATTGAGTACCTGTGGCAGGTTGCCGAAGAAGTCGGGCGCGGTGTCGAATTTGATCGGCTGATCGCTCGTGTTGCGGAAGAAGACGACGAGCGGCACCCGTTCGCCGAGACGGTATCGCCGACCGGGCTTCGTCAGCGCGATGCCGTATTGCAGACCGAGCCGTGCTTCGCCCCAGGTGGGCTGGAACTGCTCGATGAACTCGGCGGCCTTCGGGCCGACATAGTGGCCGTTCTCTTCCACGCGATCGACGCGCGAGTGCGGGCCGGGGCCCGCAGACTCGCGGGCATCCTCCTCGTCGGCAGTCAATAAATAGACGCCGAGCGCCTGCTGCATGTCGGAGAACCCGACGGCGAAGCATTGACCATCGTCAGAAAACGCCGCGTCGTTCGCCTCGGTGTGCAGCACGACCTGCTTCGCTCCGGTTCGGGTCGACCAGATCGGGACGACGTAACGGTGCTTGTCGCCGTCGAGCTTTTCCTGCGTCCCCAGTCGCGCGAGCTGCTCGCCATCGGGCGAGAATACCAGCCCGGGGCTGGCGCTGCTGCTGTAGCGATACGGTCCTTCCAACTGCTGCAACGGTTTGCCCGACTGCGTGTCGAACAACTTCACTCCCAGAATGTCTCCCAACGCGACCTGCCGGCCATCGGGGGAAAACTGAACGCTCCAGACATGGCTTGTGTACTGGCTGGAGACATCCGGCTCCGAGTGCTTCCGGTCCGAGTTGTCGTTGGGAATCGAGCGCAACAAATCCCCCGTCCGAGTGTCCCAGATCCGCGCTCCACTGCCGTTGGTCGTGATCAGCCGTTCTCCATCGGTCGACAGGTCGATCGCCTTCAGGTCGGTCGCCCCTTTGTCGATGATTGTTCGCACCACGTTGCCCGTGTTGCCGTCCCAAACAATCAGGTGCGCGTCGTAAGAGAGCGTGAGCCGTCCGGGGAGCGCCCGATGGCCGACGATCACCGAGAGATCGGGAGTGCAATCCAGCAGATCGATGGCACAGTCATAGATGCCGCTTTTGGCCTCAAACGGCAATTGCTTGAGCAACTGGCCCGTCACCGCATCCCAGATGCCGACATAGGCGTCGGTCGCCGCGATGACTCGCTTCAGATCACCGGAAAACTTCAAAGTCCCGCTGCGAACCGGCCGCCCATGCCGATCGCCTTGCAGCTTGACTTCGCTGATCAACGACCTCCCGGCCAGATCCCACCGCCGAATCGTGATAAAGCTCTGATTCGAAGCGGTGATCACCTCACAGCCGTTGCGATCAAACGCCACGGCCTGCAGGATCCAGTGATCGGGGAGCAACAGCGCCGGCTTGAGCAGGTTGCGTACCTCATCCTGCGCTAGACGCGGATCGCCCGGTTTCGCATTCTTGTCCGGTTGCGGCGGGGCTGCCTTCTCGTCGCCCTTTGTCGGCGTTTCATCGACTGAACCCGGGCGAGTTGCCGCCGGGTTTTGAAGGGGGGCAGCGATCGTGAACGTGATGCTGCCGGATTCTGGCTCCGACTCGCCCGGCGGACGTTCGCGACTGCTGCCGTTCTGTTCACGGACCTTGAGTTGCAGCGTCTGGCCGGGGCGGACGTCAAGGACTCGGCCGATGAGTCTGTCTGCGGAGCTGTCCCCCCCGATGCGGATCTCGTAGGGAACGGTGAGACCATGGACGTCGCCGACACCGAGCATCCCTCTCCTGGAGAATGTGGTGAAGGGTGAGTCCCAGTTCTGATGACCGATGGCGACCGCAACCTTCGCTCCGGTCTCATCGGTCACGGTGAAGTCGTCGGGCATCGGGACCGAGATACCGGGCCACATCGTCTTCACCGGCTGCGAGCCGCTATTGCGAACGAGGAACCGCAGGCGGACCAGGTCGCCGATCGCGTACTGAGCCTTCCTCGGCGAGAGGTAGATGCCCAGCGTCAGCCCCTCGGCATCCGGCGTGCCCCAGGCAACGTGCCGTGGTTCGATCTTCTCTTCGGCCACCTGGTGGTCGCGAATCGTCAGGCCGACATGGCCATCGCGCCCGATCGCTGGCAGCATCAACCGCACCCGCCAGAGCTTCTTCCAGACGACGGTCTCTGTCTTGTCTTCGGTTTCCAGGTTGAAGTGAGAGTACTCGGGTAACCGCTTCGAAACGGCGATCGCCTGGAACGCCTTGATCTCCTCCTCATTGAGCGGCGGATCTTCCCGAAGCCACTTGTCGCGCCGGATGACAGCGCTGACTTCCTCTTCCGTCAGCTCGGGCTGATTCAGTCGTTGCCTTTCTGGCCGGCTCTGGTTGTTGAAGACCCGGACAAGATCGGCCAACGACAGGTCACGCTGCCGATTGGTCGTTGCAGTTTCCTGGTCGGCCTCCGCGGGAACCGGTGGCGGGTTGAGTACATGGAGAGGATTGCCAGCGATCGGTCCGTAGAGTTTTCGGCGGCGCTGGTTGTTGCCGACTTCGATGTAGAACTTGTCTTCCCCGGGGAGATAGCACACCCAGACTTCCGGAGCGGCTTCGTACGCGGTGTATTCGGGCTTGAAGGTGTATCCCGAGTCGGTCAGCACACGCAGCTTTTCCATTTCCTTCCACTCTTTCGTGAACGGGATTTTGGAAAGATCGAGTCCCCGCACGACCAGCGGTTTCTCGACATCCCGAATATCTCCACCGTTCCATACGGAGATCGGATTCACCGTGCCGTCGTCACGTTGTTCCAGCTCCACACCGAAGTTTTCGCCATCAGCCCCTGTTCGTCGGAAATTGATGGATCGTCCCGGATATTGGAACCGCTCGGACGATGAGAAATTCTTCGCGGTGAGCGTGGGGAGGTCAGGGAAAGACTCTTTGAGCGCCGCGTTGGCGATGGGCAATAGGCGTTCGATCTCGTCCCAGCCTCCTGCACGTGTCACCTGGATGAGCGGATTGAGCCGGGCCAGGATTTCCTGGCAAGTGGAGACGCCGGGAATGTGTTCTTCCTGACCGACGATCCACCCGCCGACCAGGCCGACATGAACCTCCTTCGTGCCGCGACGAATGCGGAGCCAATCGACACCGTGATCCCACTGATTGTACGGTTGCCCCGGCCGGATGACATGATCGCCGCCTGGCGTCAGATCGAAGCAGTGATCGACTTCATCCAACTCTTTGAGCAGACGGTTAAGCTCCGCGGCGGTAAGTTGAATCTGACACTCGCGATTGCGATTGCTGTCACCGGCGGCGATAACGGTCCCGTCCTTCAAGATCGCGATTCGGAAGGAGTCACCCGCACTGCGACCATCCCCCACGTGAACCCAGCTTGCGACCAGTTGATCGCCGAATTTCGTGATGGGGTCAGACTTCAGAAGCCCCTGTTTCTGGTTGTCGCGATCCGGGTCGGGTTGAGCAAGTTTCTTCTCGCGGGCTTCAACTTGCTCGCGGGTGCTGACAAAAAGTTGGTTCTTGTCGCGTCCTCATCGAGGTCGAGTGTGATGGCTGCGGCCTTGCAGGCGGCTGTCAGAACTTCGACCAGCGGTGCCCGCTGAAAATGCAGAGAGACTCTTCGATCCAGCGGCAGCCCGATGAAGATTTTGAAACCGCCGGGAGCGGATTCGATTTTCGGACCGACCTTGAGGACGACCGGCTCGGGATCGCCGTCCTCCAGAACTTCGACTTCGCG
>JAPLOC010000821.1 GCA_026692825.1 Planctomycetota bacterium
TTTCCGTTCGAGTCATGGGGAGTACCGCGGGTGCCACGGCGTCCGGTGCGGCGGAACTCATTGCTGAGACAACGGTTGCCGCCCTCACTCCATTGGGGGTCCCGGTGGACCTCAACCTCGACTTTATCGACGCGACGACTTTTTCCGGTCTGGGTGATCGCACAGGCCGAAACAGTGCCGCGACCATCTGCGAGCTTTCGGCTCACTGTCTTACGAAAGGGGGACTTCCTCTCGACCGGGTCACTCGCCGCATGGATCTTCTGGCGTTGCCTCCCTTCCGCCACGAGAAAGGGACACGTGATGAGTTCATTGCTCTCGACGAACAGGCCATCACCTGCAGCGAGATGTCGGCTTTTCTCAACGTCGTCCGGCCAAACCACGCGTTGGACGGAGCGTTGGGAACAATTCTGTACCGGCAGGTGGACTACTTCCGGCAGTTGGCGAGGGAGTCTGAAGTGGCAAATGAAGTCGCCCACATCTACGCCCCGATGCTGGCAAATGCGATTGGTTCGGCAGTCGTCGCCAGGGAACTGGTCACGGGATTGTTCACCGATGCTCGTTCGGCACCGCTGATCCGCGAAACCGTCGACAACATTGTCGAGGATGTTCAATCCACTACGGATGAGGATCTGCTCAGGGCGATCGAGCGCCCGGGGGAACATATCGAATGCAGTGCCAGTGTCGAAACGGCTTCCGGTGAGAAGCTCGCATTGGAAACCGTCGACGAGTACTTCCTCCAGCCAGCGGTCACACTGACCGACGCAGTCCGCAGGCTTTCCCTGCTGCGAACGCTGCATGCTCTGGCTGTCCAGGAGCTGGCAAATGTCGTCGCGATTCTGGGTGAAAATGCGGAAACCCTGGCAAACCAGCGGAAGTCAGTGGTCAAACTTGCGACACGAATCCATTCGGGACTCTGGTTCTGGAACAACGACAAGAAGCTCAGAGGACTCATCCTTCAAGCGGCACAACTCCTACGCAGCACGGCCGACAATACCCTTCACCTCGAAGCGGTGAAACTGTCTCTGGAGCGTGCCGTCGCGGCAATTGCCAGCACGTTGCAACTGAACGAATCCCACCTGCTGGGGATCCAGTCCGCTCTCGAATCCTTTCGCCCGCGAGGAAAGCCGCTCCCCGGCGTGGGCTCACTCGTGGTCGCCGACCTCGACCGTGCTTTTCGAGAGTTGAGCCCGATCGTCAGCAAACCCCGTGATCGCCAAATCGACATTCTCTGCGCCCAGGTCGTACGGGTGACCGTCGCGGGGCTCGCCCGCATCGTCGAAGTCCCCGAACCGCGTCTTGAATTGATTGTCGACCGGATTGTGAATGGTCCTGTCCGGCACCACGGCCCCTATATCGGCTCCACTTGTCACCCCGAAGGTTCCCAGCTCGTCATTGTCCTTCCACCGCTGATGCCGGCAGTTGCCGAAGAGATCAAAGGGATGTTGAACTCGGTCGAGCCCAAAGCGGTCGTGGTGTTCACCGACTTCGCGGCAGCCGGGGTCAACGTGATGCGATATCGGTTCTTTCGACCCAAGACGGTCGCGCAGCTCTTTCCCGGGGTCCTGGCCCGCGACCTGGAGGCGGCCCGGAACGATGAAAATAAGCACTTGTTCTTCCCGCACGGCGATCAGCGATTGAACGACCTGGGAATCAGCGCCGCCTCCTAACCTTCCATTCTCCGAACCACCGAAAGGACGTCTACTATGCCTCCATCGCGATCCACGCTTCGTAAAACCCCTCGAGCGGCAGGTTCAACGAGGCCGACTCACGTGTCGCTCAAGCCAAAATGGAAACGCCTATTGGTTATCCTGGCACTCCTGTTGGCCGCCCTCATCGCCGTGCGAGTGATATGGGAGTCGCACCAGGAATTCGCGGCACTCACCGTGCAACTCGAACGCCAGCAAATGGACGCCAAACGACGCCACCGTTCTCAGGCGAACGAGCATTTTGACGTTCTTCTAAAAAACGGAGAGGACTGGCGACAGATCGCTCCGCTGGCCCGTGCTCGATTCAATGCCGCCCTGGAATTTGCCGCCAAGCAGGGACTCGACACCGAACCGGCTGAACAGGGACTCCGCAATTTGCCGGCGGCCACTACCATCGCTTTTGACAGTCGTCTGAAATTGCACCGCGTCGCGCGTGTCGCGTCAGCCCACCACATCGATCTGGAGGTCGTGACTCCCGCCGGCGAACCGATTTCTAGGCTCTCGACGGCAGACTTCCGGGTTGAGTCGGATACCGGCACGCCGTTGCATTATGCGGTCGGAGCCGCCACCGTCCCCCCGGGGGGCTTCAACATCGCCCTGCTGATGGATTGCTCGACCTCAATGACAGGCCCCAAACTCGAAACCGCACGAGATGCCGCGAACAACCTGGTCTCTGAGCTGCTTCCTCAATCACGCTGCAAACTCTTCAGTTTTGCGACGAATGTCGTCCCTCTCACTCCCTGGACGAACGACTCAGTCGTCGTTGCCGAGGGACTCCGGACGCTGCGAGCCGACGGGCATACTTGCCTCAATCTGGCATTGGCGACGGCAAGCCGGGATCTGAGTGAACGTCCCGGGAAGAAACACCTGATTGTCTGCACGGACGGCAAGGACACGACCGCCGCGGTGCCGATCCAGGAGGTGATCACGCTCTGTCGCACTCACGCGATCGCGATTCACGCAATTGCCATCGAAGGAGGTGACATCGATCACGATGTGCTGCGACGGCTCACGCGGGAATCCGGCGGCAGTTACCAGATCGCGAACAACACCCGCGGAGTTGTCGCCCACTTCCAGCAGTTGGTCACGAAACTCTCACGGCCGATTTACCGGATCGTGCTGCTTACTCCAGGAGGTGAAATCCCCGCCGTGACTGTTCGAATCGGCGAGCCGGCATCTCTGGAACTGCGGGTTCCTCTCCACGGCTCCACACGTTGAGACGCTGCGGAATCCGGCAGGGTGTGGGGAAACGACTTCCACACCATCGCACACACCGTGCCACAATGGTGATGAACGCCAATGCCAAAAGGCCAAGAAAATGACTACGAAGGAGAAGAAAATGGATCGACCAGCGAACCACCCAATTTATAGGGCCCGCCTCAGACATTTGTTGTGCACCGTCTGGGAGACCGAGAAGGACGGGGAGACTTGGCACACGTTTCAGTTGACCCGGCGATATCGAGAGGGGAACAAATGGAAACACTCCACATTGCTCAACGGTTTGGCGGATATAGTTCTCGCTCATGAGTTGTTGGGGATTGTTGCATCGTTCATCATTTCCCAGAGGCCGAGTCTTTGCATTGGAGGCGAATGAGCAGGGAAGGAGAGATTTACAACGGATGGACGAACTTTGAAACGTGGATAGTCGCCCTCTGGCTGGGTAACGAGCGAGGCAGTTACGAGCACTGGAAATCGCAAGCATTCGCCGCGGCGGTTTGTGGTGGCGGTGACACAACCGAGCCGACAGACGGGTTGATTTGCCGACAGGACGCAACCGTGCAACTCGCCTGTGAACTCCGCGAACACTATCAGGTCAATGACAACCTGGAATTGCCGGGTTTCTATGTGGACTTACTCAACGCCTCGCTGGCGAACGTGAACTGGCTGGAGATTGCAGATCATTACATCTGCGAAATTGCCGGCGAAGAAATAGAAAAGGAAGGACGACAATGATTGAAGACGACTTTCAACTGATTTCAGTCTACACCCGCCAGCAGGCGATTGAAGATGGCGTTTTGATAGAGGCGGGGAGCCTCGCCCAGGAGGCGGGTATCGAGGTTCACGTCGCATTGACGGCCGCTGCCTGGGCCGAATGCGTCACGGTGCCGGAGTCGTGCCCGTGGCAGGATGAAACCGGTCGGCTCTGGGATGTGTTGAACGTACTTGCCATGAAAGCCCGCCAAAGCGAACAGCCGACGATTTTCTTTACCGTTGCTGTAAACAGTGGGGACCATTTACGCGACATCGAGCTGAAGTTGGTCTGTGGCCCCGGCGACGAAGATGAACCTGTGTTTACTGTGATGTTGCCAGGTGAGGATTGAGATGAAGTGCTGTGACCAAGGCCATTTCGATGTCTGTGCTGGTGTGTCCCTTGTTGCTTTGGCTGACACCGGCACTTTGCCAGTTGACTGCGATAGAGGCTCGCAACTGGACGGCTTTTTCTGCTTGCGAACGATACCACACCATGTCACAGCGGTGTCCACAAATGGGGAGGGAGTATGCGTAAACGTCTTCGTTTGTGCCGCATTTCGATGTCCACAGTTTGTAAACAGGAGTCCGACCATGAAAGCTGACACGGGTTTGGAATCTCTCGGGGAGAGTTTGTGCGCGGACTCGTAATGCAGTCTCTCGCTGGTTCAGACGCCGCGTCACTCGCCACCCAATTGGAAGCGTTGCTCGCGACTACAGGCAAACTTGTAGACGAATCCCGCAGCATCAAGCGAGACATCGCCATGAGCGTCTTCCTACTGCTCATGAGGGTGGGCGATGTTCCCCCGGAAGAGGCGAAGAAACTCGTCCAGGACAAGTTGATCAATCTCAGCAAGAACCCGACGTGATGGTTGCCACGATCCAAGCACTCGGGGGGAGTTCCGGCGGGGTCGCCGCGACTGCCGACTATTTCACCAGGGATGTCGAAGTGGAGTACTACACCAAAGGGGGGGAACGGCCTGGCTATTGGTTCGGGGACGGAGCCAAAGCCCTCGGATTGTCTGGGAACATCGATCGCACGCACTTTGAGCGATTGCTTGCAGGTCAGTCTCCGGACGGAAGTCGGTTGCTCACCCAGTCGCAGGCCAAATGGCGGAGATTTCAGCCGACGGCGGCCACTAACGATCGCCCCCCGCTCGATCCGACCGCTCAGGCGGACAATCTCCACAAGCGACGGCTGCACAACCCGGGATACGACCTCACCTTCTCAGTTCCCAAGTCCGTTTCTGTCTGGTGGGCTCTGGCTGACTCGGAGACACAAAAGAAGATCGACCGAATCATCGATCAAGCCGCCCGGGAGACCCTCAAATACATCGAGGACCGCCTCTGGCTCGGTCGCCGCGGACTGGGAGGAAGGGAGGAGGAGCGAGCTGGCCTCGTCGTCGGGATGTTTCCCCATTCGATCAACAGAAATGGTGATCCTCAGCGACATATTCATTGCATCGTGATCAACGCCTGCCAGCGGGGAGATTCCACCTGGTCCAGCCTTTGTGGTCCGAAGCTTCGAAACTGGACCCGAACTCTCGGCCCGATGTTTCGCTGCCAGTTGGGTGCTCAGTTACGGGAAGTTTTTGGCGTGGACCTGGAGTGTCGAATGATTGGTCCAGAGAACCGCGGCACCTGGTTCTCTGTGAAAGGGGTCCCCCAGCCTCTCGTCGAACACTGGTCGTCACGGCGCCGGGACATTGTTGACGAACTGAAGGCGAGGGGACACGATCTCGGTGGTTCCTCCGCCGCAGCAAGAAATCGGGCGAACCTTGCCAGCCGGCAGTCCAAGTCAAAACTTCCACCGCGAGACCAGTTGCACCAGCAATGGCGTAGAGCGGCGGAGCGTCTCGGTTTCTTGGGGCTGGACATTTCCACCAGTGCCAAGCAACTCCCCGTGAAGATCGGCCCGAAGGAATTTCGCCGACTCGTCCTCGATTCCGCCGAATCCCTTCACGTGCAGGAGTCTGCATTCACGTACCGACAACTCCTCCAGGCTCTGTGTGAACGATGCGAGGCTCGTGGAATCCGCGGGACGGACATCGCCGGTCGGCTGAATCGTGAACTCGAAGTCTCGCCGCATATCCGCTGTCTCGGTGCAACTGACCGTGGGCCATTTTACTGCACCCAGAAGATGTGGGAGCAAGAGGAAAGACTGCTCAAAACGGTTCAGGAGATGAGCGGGCGGGATGGATTGCGAGTCCCAGCGTCCATCTTGACGTCGGTCATTTCCAAGCATCCGGATCTCTCAACTGAGCAAGCCGAGGCGGTCCGAATCCTGACCCAGGGACAAGGAGCGCTTCGAGCTCTGAGCGGTGTTGCCGGTGCAGGGAAGACACGCTCCCTCGACGTCGTCCGGGAAGCGTTCGAGAATTCCGGTTACCGAGTAATCGGAGGGGCTTTGTCGGGTGCCGCGAAGGAGGAATTGGCCAAGCAAGCCAAGATTTCCGCGCGGACGGTGGCCAGCTATCTCTACCAGTTGGACCGACCATTCCTGAAACAAGTGTCGGATCGCATCCAGCATGATCTCAAGCAACTTGTGCGAGCTGCCCAGGGGAAGTTCACGACACCACCCAAAAAGAACCCACTCACCAACAAGACTGTTCTGTTGCTGGATGAAGCCGGGATGCTTGATACACGATTACTCGCCCGTCTGTTGCGACAGGCGGAGAAAGCGAAGGCAACGGTCATACTTGCCGGTGACCGGAAACAACTTCAGCCGATCGGCCCCGGTGGACCTTTTCGTTATCTCGAATCTCTGATTCCCAACGCCAAGCTCGCCTCCAATCGTCGGCAGAAAGACCAGGCGGACAGACAAGCGGTCGCGTCGATTCGACAGGGGAACGCGATGCGGGCCTTGGAAAGTTATGCCGAACGAGGTCGACTGAGTGTATCCCGAGATCGTGCACGGGCCGAAAGAGAACTCGTGAATCAGTGGATCAAGGCGGGGGGGCCGCAGAACCCGACTGAGAACTTCGTCTTTACCCAAACCCGGACGGAAGCACACCGGATAGGTCGGCAATGTCAGTCGGCACGCCAACAGTTGGGTGAAGTCGCAACCGTCGGCGGTGCAACTTTCGGCTCCGACCGGTTTTACCGGGGGGACCGCGTCATGTTTCACAAAGCCAATCGATTGATCGGGATCGAGAACGGCTACCTCGGAACCGTTCTCGCCGTGAAGAACGACAATCTGATTGTCCAACTCGACACAGCACCCACTCCGCGGCGGATGGCCAAACGGCACTCTCAAATCGTTACCCTGCCTCTGGGCGACTTGCCCGAAGGAGCACTGTCCCTGGGATATGCCGCCACCACCCACAAGATGCAAGGGAATGCGGTCGCCAACTCCTTCGTCCTCCTCGGCGGCAGTATGACGAGCCTGGAACTCAGCTATGTCCAGGCAACGCGCGCACGTGACACAACCCGGTTGTTCACAGACCGTCAAACGGCTGGGGACGACTTGTCTCACCTGGCCAAGGCCATGTCTCGCTCGCGACCAAAAATGATGGCACACGAAGTTCGTGAGCAAGCTGAACAGTCACGTCGACCAGAACTTCGCCCCGAGATCGGGTTCTAACAGGGAGTAATCCGTGCGCACATTCGTACAACGAACTCTCCTGACTCTGATCGTCGGAGCGGCGGGCGTCCTCCTGGTGCTTTTTATCGCCGCACTGCTCTATACGTTGCGTCCATTGGCCTACGTTTTAGTCACAGGTGGAATTCCCGCTCTGATTCGATCGTTGAGTAATCCCTGGTGGGACGCCTCCCTGCTTCTGGCCATGCTGTTGATCTGGGCGTGGCCAATTGAACTGCATGGATCGAAATACGTCGGGCAAGTCATTCGCGGACGAAACCCAGACCGGAACTCGAGACGTGGCCGGACATCTGCCGGTCCTCCACGCTCGGCAGCCGCTAGCGAATCTTCTCCAAGCACCCCAAGTCCGACCCAACCCCCCCGTGTTCAACATCGGAAAACTCCATGAGCATTTTTGCTGATTTGCCAGGTAGTCTCCTGGACCCGTTTCGCAAGCGTTCCCAAAAGGGAACGACTCACTCGATCGACAAGTTGCCCATCTTCTTCGGCGGACAAAACCTGCCGTATGACGAGGCTACCCAGCATTTTCTCGCTGTCGGCACCACAGGAAGTGGTAAGACAATCATGCTGCGGTTGTTGATGCAGAGTGCTTTGATTGGAATCGGTCGCGGGGACGATACACGAGCGCTCGTCTACGACGCCAAGCAGGACATGATGTCGATCTTGAGTGCCTATTGTGATCCGAAACTCGTTCGGACCACGAATCCGTTTGACACTCGCGGAGTTTCTTGGGACTTGTCGAAGGATGTTCGCGAACCACGGGTGGCGGTCGAGATTGCATACACTCTGATACCAAACGAGCACGAAAGCCAGCCTTTTTTTAGTGACGCAGCGCGTCATATTGTCTTCGGAGTGATGGTGAGTTTTATCCTCTCGGGACATGATTGGAGTCTCGCCGACATTGCACGAACTCTTCGTTCCAAGCGACAGGTCAGACAGGTTCTCCGTCGGTACCCGGAAACACGTCAAATCATCGGACTCTACTTCTACGACAAACGACTGTTGGCCAACATCATGTCGACGATCGCGTCGAAGATGCTGCGGTTTGAGCCCATCGCCGCCGCGTGGGAATCCGCCGCAGAGTCAATCTCCCTGGAAGAGTGGACGAAATCGGAGTCGATCTTGGTCCTGGGAAACTCCGAGACGAGTCGCGTCGCCATTGACGCCATCAACCGCTGCATGTTCAAGCGGGCCGCCGACCTCACGTTATCCCAAACCGAGTCATTTTCCAGGCGGTCTTGGTTCATTCTCGACGAGGTCGCCGAGGCGGGGCGGCTCGATGGTCTTGTCTCACTTCTCAAGAAGGGACGATCCAAAGGAGCGGCCGTCGTTCTCGCCCTTCAAAGCGTGTCGGGACTTCGAGATCAACGCATGTACGGACCCCACTTTACGGATGAAATCCTGGGTCAAATTGGCAATCGCTTCTTCGGGCGACTGGAGTGCCCGGCGACCGCGGATTGGGCTTCTCGCCTGATTGGAGATCAAGAAGTGGTCCAGCTATCCCACAGTTCGACATCGTCAAGCCATGGATCCTCGTCCACCACCAGCCGAAGTTCAGCGATTCGTCGGGCAATCCTCCCTTCCGAATTCATGAGCATCCCCCCGACAAGTAGGGAGGATGGGGTCACCGGATATTTCTTGCTCCGCAGGGAAGGCTGCTTCCTGGCTAACTTTTCCGGAGACACTGTCTTCCAGGATTGGCTGGAGCCGAATCTTCCATCCGTTCCGGACTTCGTTCCCCGCGAGATTACTGCTCAATACCTCGCTCCCTGGAAAGGAGAGCAAGCCGCATTCTTCGGCATCGATTTGTCCAGGAAGCCAAAAAAGAAACGAAAACGTTCGACAAAGCGTGAGAATCCAAAGCCGAGCCAGGCTGACGAAGTGCAAGACCCCTTCAGTTAGCCCTCAAACCTGTCCCATTTCTGCGAGTTTTCTCCTCGACTGTCAACGAACTGTCTCAAAAACGACTTCCCCACGCCCCCCCCAGTACCCGGCTGCCATGGAACAATCTCCCGCTCTCATCACCGTCGGTGAGCTGGCCAAGATTCTCAAGGTCTCCACACGCACTGTGTGGAGGTTGGTCAGTGCCGGCAAACTCATGCCGCCAATTCGTGTTGGTGGTGCTCGCCGTTGGAAATTCGATCAAGTCAGACGCTGGATCGATGCCGGTTGTCCTGTAGGGAGTTGGACGGATGTGTAGAATTTGATCCGTTCGGTCAGTCCTTCGTCGTTCCACCATTGTCCGTCCCGTCACTTTTTGGATTCTTCACCACCTGGAGCAATGTCGATGGCTTCCATCTTCAAGCGTACCAAACGAAAAACCGAGCCGTACACGATTCAGTACCGGGATCATCACGGAAATCGCAAAACCGTTCGAGGCTTCACCGACAAGTCGCTGACCGAGCAACTTGCCAGCAAGCTGGAGACCGAGACCCGTCTCCGGGAGTCGCGGGCGCCGGCTTTCAGTGGCTGTCCGACATCAATGCCGAGGCGATCAAGACGTTCCTGCGTACGTTGCGTTCCGCCGAAAATTTCGGACACCGAACCTACAACCAGTACCTGCAGGCGATGACCACGTTCTGCAACTGGTGCGCCTCGACTCGTCGCTTGCCGACGAACCCGGTACTCGGAATCGAGCGATTGAATACGGCTGTCGATGTTCGCCACCCCCGGCGGGCGCTCACGGCTGAGGAGTTCGCCAAGATGGTGCAGTCGGCTCGATCGAGCGGAGTTCGCATCCAGGGATATTCTGGCGAACAGCGTGCCAGGATCTACCTTCTCTCGTACTTGACGGGACTCCGCAGGAACGAAATCTCCAGCCTCACTTCACAGAGCTTTTCGCTCAAGTCCGATCCCCCGACGTTGATGGTCGACGCGAAAAGTTCGAAGCACCGCCGCAAGGACGTTCTTCCGCTGCACCCGGAACTCGCCGAGATGCTGCCCGAGTGGCTAAGAGGACTGAACCCAGGGGAAAAGCTGTTCCCAAAGCTCGGGGACCGCAAGACCTGGCGGATGGTCAAGATGGACCTGGAACGGGCCGGCATTCCGTACCAGACGGAGGAGGGGATCGCCGACTTCCACGCCGCGGGTCGACACACCCACATCACCGAACTCTTGCGGAACGGCGCTTCGCTCCCCGAGGCGAAAGAACTCGCCCGCCATTCCGACATCAAGACGACGATGAAGTACACCCACATCGGGATTGCCGATCAGGCCCGAGCGGTCGGCAATATTCCGGTTCCCAAACGCGGCCCGGCAGTCAGTCCCTCCCCGGATGCCGCGCTGCACCGGCGCTGCATTTCGGGCGACTCTGATTGTCTTCCGGTGTCACAGTCTGACGAGGACGAGGAGGGGGGGAAACGCCAAAACCCCCGCGATTGCGAGGGTTTTGGCTCAGTTCTTGACTCGATGTCACAAAATGTCAAAGTCGGGGCGACAGGATTTGAACCTGCGACCTTCTGGTCCCAAATTAGACTTGCGACATCGACGCAAGTCGTTTAACAGCAAGCGGCACAGCAACTTCCGTCACGCTCACTGACGTGCATTGTACGCATTTTTGGCACCGATTCAACCGTATTCCGTGCCAAACTGTGCCACGCGGTTGGGGAATTCCGTGTCCGAAGCTCCACTCGCAGGCGGGACGTGAACTTTGTTGCGGGGAGGTGAATAGTTAGTCCTGCTGGTCTGCGACGAGTTGCGGTACGACTCTGAATCCCGCGCAGACAACCCGAACCCACGGAACCGATTGCGCACAGTTTCGGAGAGTGGTTTGCCGGGCGATCGGTCTCAGCAACCGAAATCTGAGTATGACGCATAATGGTTGACAGCTCCCTAACCACGACGGTATCAAATCTAGTTCGCCTGCTGCGGTTCGGCGGATGAATACACGTTCGGCGCGCGGAAGACTTTCGGCCGCGTGGGTTCCGAGGCGGTTTGGCGACGGTTTGGAAAATTCACCTTCGAAGGTTGCTTTTGGAGACTCTTGATGTCTTTTCGCATTCTCGCCGTCGTCGGTTTGACTCTGCTTTTCGTCGGTGGCGCGGCCGATGCCGGTGACATGGTGACCCATGACCCACAACTGGAGCAGATCCCTCCTGAGGAAGCGGCTCAGATCGAGAACATCGTGCGGTTGACCGTCGCACAAATGAAAAACCGATATCCGGGATTGAAACCTGTATTGCGGGGAGTGCATCCGAAAGACCACGGATGCGTGACGGCGACATTCCGCATCTCGGACTCGCTCCCGGAGGAATTGCGCGTCGGAGTTTTCGCAAAACCGGGTCAGGAGTACCAGGCGTGGATTCGGTTCTCAAACGCATTTCCGCTTGTCAAGGACGACTCAACGGCCACGGAGCACGGCAGCCGAGGCATGGCGATCAAACTCATGAACGTCAAGGGAACGAGTCCAGTCAAGACCGATGAACCTATGACACAGGACTTTCTGTTGCTGAATCACCCAGTGTTCTCGTTCGCAAACGTCGAGGATTATGAGGCGCTCAGCGAAGTGCTCCTCACCGACAAGGAAATAGCCGACCGCTTCTTCACGGATCGCATCAAGATGAAGAACGGCAAGCCGGACCTGACAATCCCAATGACCCTAAGGGCCGTACGAAGTGCGGGCATTATTCGGCGAATCAGAAGCCTTTCCGTTACCGCTAATCCGCCCGCCTACCAGACCCCGCCGGCAAGCCCCGCCGATAACCAGTACTTCAGCGCCGCGCCGTTTCTGTTCGGCCCGGACAAGGTGATGAAGTGCTCCGCCAAGCCCACCGCGCGGTCAGAGGCGGCCCCGAATGTCACAGACCCGGATTACTTGCGGACGGCGCTGCTGAAGCAGCTCACTGGGGCTGACGCCAAAGAGATCGTCTTCGAGTTCCAGGTCCAGATCCGGACCAAAGCCGATCTCGCGGGGAAGATCGAGACCGAAATCGAAGACGCTTGTTTCGAGTGGGACCAGAGTAAATATCCTTTCGTGACGGTAGCGAGGATTGTGATCCCGCCACAGGACTTCAACACTGACGAGCGGAAGCGCCAGTGTGAAAGCCTCTTCTTCACTCCTTGGCACACGCTCGTCGAGCACCAACCGATCGGCGGCATCAACCGAATGAGGCTTGGGGTCTATGAGGCGTCGTCGGCTTTTCGCCATTTACTGAAATAGCCAGCGTGTATCCTGGTAGGAGGCGAATACATCCCGAGGACTTCGATTGGAACTCGTAACGTGAAATTGCGTGGATGTTCATCCAGGGATGAAACAATGCGGATTTGTCGAGTTGTGGTTCGAAAGGTCGTTGGAACGAGTTGGCTTCCAGAGCGAGTCAACCAGCGGGCCGTTCCGTTATCACTTTCTGGGATTTTTCAAAACTCCGGAATCGCACTGGATTTCGTTCCCGTTGAACCGGATCTGGAAAATCTGGCTGGCGGGCGAGCATTCGAACCCGTCGACTTGCACGCGGCGCTGACTGCCACGTTCGAGTTGATCGGGTACCGACAACCTGAGCGAGCGGAAACAGGGTGGACCGCCTGTGTATTGATTGTGCCCGAGATCAGTATGCGCCATGGTTCGCGATACCGTCGGCCGCTCGGCCTGATGTTTGACACGGGAGCGTCCGATACGGATGGTCGACCCCGCGAAGGGTGCGCCATCGCCTATCGTCGCGTGGGGACCGATCCACGGGCGTATCTGCGGACAGTCGCCCACGAGTTGGGGCACGTCTTCAACCTCGGCCATCCGGGCGAGGGTCTAGAGCCGTTTGGACAGGACTCGTTCAACACGCTGATGGTCCCAACCGAGAGCTTGAATCCAGCCCGGGCTGAGTTCCGTTTCACGGAGTCGCAGCGAGACTGGCTGGCGAATGGTCCCGAGGACTATGTGCGCCCTGGTGGCCAGGAGTATGGTACACGACCCGCGGACTGGCGACCGGGGGGCAATGGGATCGCGGCTCCCGCCGGAGTTCCGCTTGACAACGGCCCAGGGTGGTCGTAGAACTCTGACTGGACTTTGGATACTGTCGGTTACCTCGAACGAACCAAGCCTGTTTGACTTGAGTTACTACCATGACGACTGCCTATATCTGGCTGGGTAAAAACAGTGAGATCGATTCTTCCACTGGAAAAATCAACCTCGATCAGTTGGGGAGCGACAAGTGGACGGTACGGCCCTTGTTGGACTGGACGAAGGATCCTAGCAACTCGGCTCTTGATTCGTTCATTCCGGCGCTGGTTGTTCACGGCGACAATCCCGCGCTGAAGGCACTGCTGGAATTGCTGGACGCGCAGCTCGACAACAAGCCGATTGGAGAGCCATGGAAGGTATTCAAATTCGATCGCATGGCAATGACCGCAGTCGGCGGAGCGATCAACTTGGCCGACGTCCCCAACTCCGAACATCTTTTTGTACCGCATAAAGAAATCGCGTTCCACTTGGAGGCACCGCAATCAGCGCTAACCTTGGGCCCCCAAGTGCTGACGCTGAAGACGGCGACTGTCGATGTCCAAGCACATAATTCAGGTGATGCGGCGGCCATCGTACTGATTTTGAATTTCAAAACACTCGATCTGAAGCCCTTTAATTTTGATAAGTCGTTCGACTTGACTGGCAAGAGTCTCATTTTGGCATTTGATACCGGCACTGGTAAACTCACCGTGAACGGCATCCCACTCAACTCCGATCAGGACTTACCTGTGACCGGAGCGAAGCATATTCCATTGGGCTCACAGGGGGAATTGGCTCTGACCGTTGACGGGGAAACTGGGAGCCGCGATCTGGGTTTCGAAATCGAAATAGCGAACGGATCCTATACCCACAAACCTCTGATTCCTGCGATCGCCGATTCCGAAGTCAAGATTACGTGGCCAAAAATCCGGGTTCGGCTTCATAAAGATCGCCTCGGCCTCGCGTTTCCCCCCGGAACACCCGGTGACAATATTCTGGAAGCATCGTTCAAAATTCCGCTGATTCAGGCCGCCGTCGGACCCGACGCGGCCAACCTTCTGGCGAGGTTGATTCCGACGGCGGATAGTGAACTGAAAACGGTCCTGAGCCCACTCGAGTTCAAGGTCGCAATCGATCGCCCGACGGCGACCCTCAACATCGAGCCGCTGCTTGCGGTCTTTAAGCGAGTAGGACACGAATTGGAGCCAGTCGGAAGCCTTGCGCAGGAGGCGCTGGCAACGCTTAAGGCGAAAATCATAAACGACGACACTCCGAAGTCGACCGTCCTGAGCGGAATGTTCGCTCCGCTCAAGGAATTGACGGCTGATCTCAATTCCAAACTGAAATTCACACTCGACTCGATCAAAGGTGTCATTGAAGGCGAGTTCGCGTTTTTGGAACAGTTTAATACGTTCAACTACAAATTGCCGGTTGCATTGCGTATCAGCCAGGACGACAAGAATGAACTGGTCTGTCTGGTTGCGCTGCAAATCGATCTTTGGGCGGGACGCTTGGCGGATAATCGCGCCTATTACTACCTGATGCAGCGAAAGAGCGGGCCAGTGCTGACGCCCGGAATCCTTGACGTCAGTTCATTCGCGCTGCAAGTGCCAGTCCGCACGGTCGACGAAATCCAAAAACTGGGTCTGCCAACTCCGGAGAAGCACGACGGCTACCTCGATTTCGAGTCATTGGACGTCGTATTCGACATGCAGGCCCAGTTTGGCGACGGTCGGCAGATGATGGTCCTGTTTCCCGGAGATCTGGACAAAAACAAAAGCGAAAATAACAAGAACCGCGTCCGTCTGCTGCTTGAGGACTTTGATCCGGCGATCTGGCCCGAGAAACCGCAGGAGAAATCCGGCCGCACATTGCGGCTTCGCCTGGGGCAGCGCGGGCTGACTCTTGCCGCGAAGGCCGAAACGGTGACGCCGGCGGAAATCCCGATTCCTGGAGCCGAGGAATCCACGGATAAGACACTGGCGATCCGGCTCGTGGAGACCCGCGACGGTCTGCGGAGCGCGCTGGTCGTGATCGACAACCAGATCCGCTACGCCGATCTGGCGGGCCGGGTCGCCGTTCCAGGCTTCGACGGGCTGGAGGCGGACATACGACTTGGACTGCGGCGTTCAGCGGTGGAAGGGCCTCCAGTCGTCGTCGCGGCTATCGACCTCGACCGAACCGACCGCAAACCGCTCGCGCGACTTAAGCTGCCGTTTTTGAAGGCACAGCTCGACGATCTGCGGATGCAACTGACATGGACAAAAAAGTTGGGCAGCAACACGCCGGATTGGGATCTCAAGGCGTGGGCCAGTGGGGCGGTGTCGCTGACGGGTGATATAAAGTCCACCGGGGGCGTTCAGAACCTGGACCAGCCACGCGCCATTCCGTTTCGTGACCTCGAACTGACCGAATTACACAAGTCCAAGGGAAAAATCACACTTAGCGGGACGGCGCAGCATCCGACGACAAAGGGTAATGGCAACCCGGCACCCAGCGCGGCAGATGAAGTCGCACGGTTCAAATTGCTCGATGGTCAATTCCTGGTGGAATTTCAAAAGGCACTTCTCGAATGGGATCTGCAGGCGAAGACCATGGGATTTACTGCCGAAAGTGCTCGCTTCACATACCAGGGCAATAGCGGGGAACTCTTTGTCGACGTCCACGCGGGAAGCATCGGTCTCGACCTGAGCGTCGGCAGCCGATCCATGAAATTCAAGCTGTCCAAATCGGTGGGACTCGAAGTTCGGATCGGAACGCAGATCACCTTCGCTGGCGAAGTGGGCTGGGAAGACAATGCCCGCGAGCATTTCTTTCGCGCCGACGGACGGCTGCGGATGACTGGGTTTCCGGAAGTGGCGGGAAGTTTGAAACTGGGGACGGGAATCAAGGACGACGGCGCGGTTGTCCCCAACCTCGCGGTCTTCGCCGAATTGCCATTCGAAGCCGACCTCTTCCCCGGCGTCGTGATGAAACGACTCGGGGTGGGACTGGGACTCAACAACCGGCTGGCGGCGATCGGCGATCGTCCCGACCCCCGGGCGATCCTCGCGAGAATCGACGAGATCGACCCGAAGCAGTCCCGCAATTGGAGTTTCGTTTCGCAAAAAGGAGTCTACGTTTCCGTCGTGGCGACAACCATGCTCGCTTCGAACCGCGGCGACGTCGTCTGCGCCTACCTCGCGAAACTCGTGCTGAGTCTCGATACCAACCTCGATGTGGTGGCGGCGGCGAAGATCTGGCTCTTTTCCAGCGCCAAGTTTCTCGAGAAGGGAGACAACGACCGCCGTCCGGCGCTAATCGGGGCCGCCGTTCTGCAGCCTCGTCAGAAAACGTTTTCTCTGGTCGCACAAACCTCACCGCGACCAGCCATCGAAGGAAACAAGTCGATTTCCGACTTGTTGAACAAAGTCCATGCGAGATTCTCGTTCTATCTGTCTCCCGAACTGGCCGACTATTACCTGGAAGAACTTTCCTATAGTGATACGCTGTTTGGAATTTCGGTTCGCGCGAATGGAAGCTACCGAATCGCGATCGGAAAATTCGGCGCTCTGGTCCGCGCCCAACTGGCCTTGGTGGGGACACTGCCAGAAAAGAACCTGACGGGCGGCATCGGCGGCTTCACATTTTCGGGGGGCCTGCAGCTCAACGCGGACTTTGGTGGCCTGGTATCGCCGAGCGGGCTGACGGCGTATGGCGCGGTTTCGCTCGGAATCACGTTTCGAGTCTCGGCCTACGTCATGGTTCCGACAATTGTCTTTCAGACAATCGAATATGAACAAACATTTAGCATCACGATCAGCATTCCCTATTTGAAGTGCAAAAAATGGCGTTGCAAGTGGCAAACCCGCGAGATCACCGAAACCACCACGGTGCGTGTTTCGCTCACGGTACCGGTCCTGCGAATCGAACCGTATCACCTTCCCACGACGTCACTGCA
>JAPLOC010000822.1 GCA_026692825.1 Planctomycetota bacterium
GGGTAATAACGTCGCGCGGGTATTCAGTTACGGTTCAATCAACGCGAGTGTTTCCGCCCGCAACGATAGTGGAAGCAGCCAGGGAGGCCGAATTGGCCAAGTCGACGCGCTGGGAGACATCAGCGGTTCGATCCACGCGAAGCAATTGTTGGCCGAGGTGCGCGCGGGCGGAGTGATCAACGCCTCGTTGGATGCCCCCTCGCTGGGGAATATCAGCAGCCACGACGCGACAATCGCGGCACAGAATCCAGTTCCCGACACTCCGCCCTCCTCCACGGCGAGTGTTGTCGCTCAGGCGATGGAAGCCCGCCGCGACGTTGTCGCCGCCCGCGATGAACTTCGCGATCTGTTGACGGAAGCGTTCACCGCGATTGAAGCCGCTCGAACCGACGCCGCGTCCGCCGCCAGTCGCGAGCGATCGGGAATGGTCATCGAGGCGCGGCGTCTGCGAGCCGAAGCGACCGAGCAACTGATTGGCGACCGATCGGCCCGGGAATTCTCGCTGGCGGCGCAGCGGATCCAGGCCGCGTTCGCCGACCTGCAGGGGGCCGCCGCCGCGGATCGATTGCGGGCGGTTTTGGCGACCACGTGGAAAATGCGTGAGTCCGCCGGCGATGAGGCGTTCCGCAGATCGCGAGATGAGGCGACCCGCTTTCAAGCGAAAGAGACCGAAGCGCGCGACAAGATGCGACAGTCGGCAACCGAGGCCCGCGATAAATTCCGCGAGAGTGCCGACGAATTCCAGGATGTGATGAAGGCTGTCATCAAGGGTATCAAGGAAAAAATCGCCGCCGCCGTCGATATTCCGGCAATGTTTTCCGGAATGAGCGAGGGAATGAAAAAGAGCATCCATGAGACAGAGGCATTGGCCGATGAGCTGGGATACCGGGACGAGGAGCGGGGGGACTTCATCGTCAGCAATCTGATCGTGCAATGGTTTCCGGGACTGCGCAAGATTTACGCCGGCATGTGGGGTGAGGATCCGTACACGCTGACAAAACTGACCCGCTTTCAGCAGATCTTTTCGTTTGTGACCGGGGTTCTCGACGCCATCGAATTTATCGAGACTGTGTACGCCGCCGGAAAAATGCTCTACAGCCGATTTACCTCCCCTTGCGGAAGCTGGTTTGGAGGTACGTGTTTTGTGGGAGATACGCTCGTTCTGTGTGGAACTGATGTCGCTTCCGATCTCTACTTCGCCAGCGACACGGAATCGTTCTGGGATCGCGTCATCCCTTTGCCCGACTGGCTGCAATTTGCCTGCGTGACGATCGGTGGCGCCGGCGTTGTCGTGTTGACTCGACGCGGCCGACGCGAGGAGATTCGGGAGCAAGACGAATTCAGCCCGAATAACGGTGGCGCGGGTGAGGCACCATTCGAAGAATGGGATCCAAACATTTGTCCACCGCCGCGCCGAAAGTCTCCGGTCCCGGGTCAGGATTCGGGTTCGCGGGTCTGGACTACAGGCTCAATCATTCTTTTGGGCCGATCACTGGAAAACGCCGGGCCACCGATGCAAAATGCGAGCATGTCCACGTCCCAACCACCCCTTGGTGTTGATTTCGCCACATGCGGTCGGGCTGCGCATTTCCAAACTGTGCAAGGCGAGAACGCTTGGGGCGATTGGTCGTCTGCCGCCAGGGCGGTGTGTGGCGTATTGGATTCTGGTGAAGCGGGCGGGTTTGTCGGCGAGTTGATCCCGTTGCAGACAGACCATTCGGACTTCAGCCCGACCGGTTTCGGCGGAACGTGTGATTCAACGAGCGGTGGTGTGGAACTTCCGCGATTGCCGATTCCGAGGAGCGAAACGATTGGTCTTCGTCGCCCGACGCGGCGTCCCGGTCAGAGCGTTTACTGGAGTGACACCCCGCTGGAGATCGAAGCGATTGGGGGATTGCCGCTCGCGGACAAGGGGACCGGCGAATCGCCGACCGGGGGAGCTGTTCTGCGGCCCTCGCGGATGGAGGCTTCGGATCGTCACTTTCCGGCGTCGAAGTCGCGCACTTCGGGAATAGAAACGCCAGCGCGAGAACCGGAACGGGAGGGCGAGGCTCCTGCCGAGCCGCTGATGCGCCAGCATCAGCTTATGGACGCCGACTTCAACCAGCCCCCGCAGTGCGTCTCCCGGCGTGGCGGGACGGAGAGTCTCACCAACGTCGTCATGACCGCAGTCGGTGAGACGCACTGTGGCTGCCACACCGCATCAGGGAATCGTCCCAACCAAAACCATCCCAACCATCGTCGAAGTACACCCGGCGATCAGCCAAGTCATCCGTGGTGGCTGGGGGCACCGCTCGTTTGGCTGACGGTCTGGCTGTCGCTGGCGACTATTGTCTGGGGATTCAATCACGACGTCCGCAAGATGGTCCGAAGTCGGCCGACCCCAGCGCCGGTCGCGTA
>JAPLOC010000823.1:0-1421 GCA_026692825.1 Planctomycetota bacterium
CGGCACGACCAGCAGTGACTCCAGTTCGTCGATTCGCGACAGCCACTCATCGGCCGACATCATCCACCAGGCGCTCGCCGTGACCCGAGCGGCGACCTCGGGGGAGAACCGATCACGAATCTTGCGGGCTGGGTTCCCCGCGACAATCGCGAAGTCGGGGACATCCTTCGTCACCACCGCCCCCGCGCCGATCACCGCGCCGTTTCCGACTCGATGACACCCCGGTGTGATGATCGCGTTGCTCCCAATCCAGACGTCGTGACCAATTTCGAGCTTTCCCGGCGGAAGCGCGGCGGTCTCCGCGACACCCGGCTGGTGTTCATACAGCAGTGGATGCGTCGTGAGTCGATCGAGAGGATGGTTCTGCGTGAACATGCGGACGCCGCGGGCAATCGAAACATACCGGCCGATTTCGATTCCCGGCGGCAGCAGCGCGGGATCGAAACATTCGCCGTAACTCCACGCTCCGACCGAAACCCCATGGTAGTTCGCCATGAAGAACCGGGCGGTCGCCGAGCGCATCGCCCCGCGTTCCAGGCGCATTGCCAGTTGCAGCAAGACCCGGGCGATTCGCCAACGCCGTTTGCAATTCAGCACGCGATAGCACCAGCGCAGGACCGGCGCGAACCGCGACTCCACCAGGTCGGGACCGTGGCTCATGGTGAACCCCCCCGCCGAGGTCTTGCCGACGCGAAAAACTCCCGCAGTTTGGCGATCAATTCCGGCGAGGCGGAATCAGAAATCCGCCCCGAGCCCTCCTCAGACACCGTCGTCCCGCGTTCCAGTTCGTCGAGAATGCCCGCGAGCGCCGTCTCGTCCCGGGCGACCCGCACCAGCGGCCGCACGCCAAACCGTTCCGCCGTCGCGAGCTGATGATCGTTGCGATGTTCGCCATGGGCAGCCAGCCGCGGAAGCAGCACGACCGGCTTGCCGATCTCCAGCGCCGAGAGAATCGTCCCCATACCGGCGTGCGCCACAATGAATTGCGATTCCCGCACAAGTCGCTGAAATTCCGTCGGCTCGACCGTTTCCAAACAGCGGATGTGGCGCGGTTCGTATTTCCCGCGCCCCGTCTGGGCGACCACTTCGCGCCCCGGCTTCGCCCCGGCCCATTCGTCAACCGCGCGAATCAGGCGGTCGAAAGGCAACTGGGTTCCAATGGTGACGAAAATCATACGACCGCCCCCCAGAATTCCGGACCTTCGGGTCGGGCCAAGTCAGACCATTGAGTCAACGTCACGTGGGCTTTACCCAACGACAATCGGGCCGACATCGAGAGCTTTTCGGCATTGGCGATGCTGTCGACAAAGACCGTCTTCGCCCCCAACCAGCGACCAAACCGAATCGCCCAATAGCCCGGTGCCGCTCCGGTGGTGATCACCACGTGCGGCCGAACCGTCAGCACGATCCACGCCATCCGC
>JAPLOC010000823.1:1547-2298 GCA_026692825.1 Planctomycetota bacterium
CCGGCCAGCTTGCTGGCGTCACACGGCCCGACTGTCACGTATGTCACCTGATACCCCGCGAACGCAGGGCGGAGTCGGAGCATCTGAATCCAGTGCCCGCCCCCCGAGGCGACCGCCAGAATCCGCACAGGCTCGCCGGACGCCAGAATCCCCACAGGCTCGTTCAAGATCGCGTCCTCCCGGTCGAATTGTCGCGAAGGCTGTTGTCTATCACATCCTGATACAACTCGAACATCCGCGCGATCTTGTTGGGCCACAACGCGTAGTCCCGCGCTCGCTCCAGCGCACCGACAGACAACGAGTGTAACCGCTGTGGATCGGCCACCAGGTCGCGTATCGCCCGGGCCACATCCCGCGCGAGCTGTTCCGGAGTCTCCGCCGGCACGCGGATGCCACACGAATCCTGCACGACAAACCCCGGCCCACCGCGGGTCGTGGTGATCACCGGCAGGCCGTGACCTAGTGCCTCGAAAATCACGTTGCCGCTCGGCTCGCGGAAACTCGGAAAGACGAACAAATCGCTTTGTTTGTACAATGCCTCGACCGCGCTCCGCTCGATTCGGCCGTGAAACCGGATGCGGTCGGCGACCCCCAGCTCAGTCGCCAGTTTCTGGCACAACGGCAGATCCTCCCCCGCTCCCGCCGCGTCGAGTGTGATTCCGGGGAGATCCGCCAGCGACGCCATCGCCCGAACGACGTCCCGCAGTCCTTTCGTTCGGACCACGCGTCCCACGTACAACAGCCTGAGGTT
>JAPLOC010000824.1 GCA_026692825.1 Planctomycetota bacterium
TTGTGAGGAAGAACGAAAGGCGGGATCGAGATCCCGCAGTCCAAGCCTTGGAGTGCGGGGCCTTGTCCCCGCCTTTCCTTCATCCTCCCTCGACGACCGGCGGCGCAACGTAGGGTGGATTTTAATCCACGCGCCCAACGTCGTGTGCGATTGTCAATTCACGGGCACACGGGAAGTCTGGAGTTACGGACGGACGAAAAAGGGGTAACAGGATGAAAGGGATGAAGAGGATGAACAGGATGAGCGAAGTGCAGGAAGGAAGCGGCGTGGCGGGATGAGCCGGCCCGGGAGGTTGGATTTGAAAATCCTGTTCATCCCTTTCATCCTCTTCATCCTGTTAAAACTGCTTTCTTTCGAACCGTGGGATGCGCTCGACGGATCGCTGTCAACACGATGGGGTGTGCGTGGGTTGAAACCCACGCTACGGGGGGCGACGCGGATTGGCGAGAGACGCGGCGAAGAGGCGAAGCCCCGACGAGGGGCCAAATCAATTCGCGAAGGACGGCTCGCTTGGGGGTTGCGCCAGCCAAGCTTGCGTCGTGCGACGGCGTACGCACACCGGGCCGCGCACTTGGAGAGTGCGAGCTACGTTGCGGAGGGCTACGCCATCTCCCGCTGGCTCGGTACAATCGGTGTTCGGATCCTGTTCGGGATCCCGCCCGCAACTCTTCGCGTTCCTCCCCACGATAACGGATCTGTCGATGCCCACGGACCGCCCGTTCTGTCACCTGCACGTTCACTCGCACTACAGCCTGCTGGACGGTGCCAACCGGATTCCGGAACTGGTGAAGAAGACGAAGGCGAACGGGATGACGGCGCTCGCGCTGACCGATCACGGCAATCTGTATGGGGCGCTCGAGTTCTACCAGAAGTGCAAAGAGGCGGGGATCAATCCGATTCTGGGGTACGAGGCGTACATCGCTCCGGGCGACCGCCGGGTGAAGGACGCCGCCCGCATGAAAGAGGCCAGCTTTCACCTCACGCTGCTGGCGAAGAACCGAACCGGTTTCAAGAACCTCATCAAGCTGTCGTCGATCGCCTTTCTCGAAGGGTTCTACTACAAGCCCCGCATCGACAAAGAAGTTCTCGAAGCCCACAGCGAAGGGCTGATCTGCCTGTCGGGTTGCGCGGCGGGGGAACTTTCCAACATGATTCTCGGCGAACGGATGGACGAAGCCGAGAATGTGGTGGCGTGGTACCGGCGGGTGTTTGGCGACAACTACTACCTGGAGATCCAGAACGCGGGCCTCGACATCCAAAAACGCTGTGCCGACGGAACGGTCGATCTGGCGAACCGCATGGGGATCCCGCTGGTCGCCACCACGCCTGCTGGCACGACGTGCTGTTGTGCGTCAACACGCACTCGCTGCGATCCGACGAAAAGCGGATGAAGATGACGGGGGATCAGTTCTTCATCCGCACACCGGACGAGATGTACACGGCGTTTCCCGGTTTTGAAGACGCAGTCGCCCGCACGCAGGAAATCGCCAATGGCGTCGATATCGATCTCGACCTCAAAAAACGGCACTTTCCGGTTTTCAAAGCGCCCGAGGGAAAAACCGACGTCGATTACCTGCGCGAACTGTGCAACGACGGACTCAAGTGGCGGTATGGTGACAACCCGGGCAAAGACGTGCTGGATCGGCTCGAGTACGAGCTGGGGGTCATCACGCGCATGGGGTTTTCGAGTTACTTTCTCATCGTGTGGGACTTCGCCCGATTCGCCCGGGAGAACGGCATTCCCGCGCTCGCCAGAGGCTCGGCGTGTGGCGCGATCGTGGCGTTTCTGCTGGGGCTGAGCAATGTCTGTCCGCTGAAGTACGACCTGCTGTTTGAACGCTTCCTTGACCCGAACCGGGCCGAGGCACCTGATATTGATATCGACTTCTGCCGCGATCGGCGGGGGATGGTGCTGGACTACGTCAAGCAGAAGTACGGGAAAGACAACGTCGCGCAGATTGGCACGTTTGGCACCCTGGGGGCGAAAGCGGTGATTCGGGACGTGGCCCGCGCGCTCGCGTTGCCGCTCGACCGCGCCGACGCCGTCGCCAAGTCGGTTCCAATGGAGCTGCACATCACGCTGGAAGAGGCGCTGGAGAGTGGCGCGGACCTCAAGGCGGCGTATGAAGCTGACCCGATGGTGCGCGAGGTGATCGACTTCGGGATGAAGCTGGAAGGGTTGGCGAAGAGCGCGGGGACGCACGCCGCGGGGGTGGTGATCGCCGACTCGCCGTTGACGGATTACGTCCCGCTGCAAAAGGTGAGCGGTCGCGACGACATCACCACGCAGTGGCCGATGGCCGACGTGGAAAAGGCCGGGCTGCTGAAGATGGACTTCCTGGGGTTGCGGAACCTCACGATCCTCGACAAGGCGGTGCAGAACGTCAAAAAGGTGCGGGGACTGGAACTCGATCCGCTGACATTCCCGCTGGATGACGACGCGACGTTCCGTCTGCTGCAACGGGGCGAGACGAAGGGGATTTTCCAGTTGGAAGGTGGGGGGATCCGTGACCTCTTGACCAAGATGAAGCCGGACTCGTTCGCCGACATCATCGCCACGTCGGCGCTGTATCGCCCCGGCCCGCTGGAAGGGGGGATGGTGATGACGTACGTGAACGTCAAGCACGGCGTCGAGCCGATTCCCAAGGTGCATCCGGTCGTCGACGACATCCTGAACGAGACCTACGGCGTCATGGTCTACCAGGAACAGGTGATGCGGATTCTGAACCGCCTGGGGGGGATCGAACTCTCCAAAGCGTATGCCTGCATCAAGGCGATCTCGAAGAAGAAACTGGATATCATCGCGAAGGGGCGCGAGG
>JAPLOC010000825.1 GCA_026692825.1 Planctomycetota bacterium
GTCAAACCGGCGTTGTCGTAAAAACCGACACCCGCCAGATCGTGCTGCGAGATCCCCGCTTCCTCCAGGCAATAATTGATCGCCTGTCGCGGAAATCGCCGGTCGTTCTTCTGCCGGCTGAAACGCTCTTCCTCAGCGGCGGCAACGATCTTGCCATCGCGGATGAGCGCGGCGGCCGAGTTGTGGTAGTACGCCGAGATTCCCAACACGTACGACGAGTCCGATCGCTTCGGTCCCGCCGTCGTCGGGCGTCCCGCCTCGGAGGACGGCTCCTTCGTGCCAACGGTGATTTTTGGTGTCGCCGGCTCTTTTGGGAGCAACCCCCGTTCGACCAGAAACTCCTGCATCTTGTCGGCGACCAGCCCGTTCGCAAACGGGGTAAAGTGCCCGCCGGTCTTGAACGTCAGCGTTTGCCGCGTACTGTAGGGGAGTTCGCACAGGAACGTCGAAACATCTCCCACATGCACGCCCGTCGCGGGGGAGTCGAGTCGCGCGAACAGTTTCTGGTAAATCGGCTCCATTCCGACTTCGTAAAAGTCACGGGTCGGAATCGGAAAAATCACGACGGGAGTCGGCTTCACTTCGTCAATGAACTGCCGCAGTATCGCCTCCATCAACTTCCAACCCGGCGTCGTGGCGGACTCGATGTCGGGATAAGGATGTTTGCCGCGGAGCCGGCGGACTTCTGTGATGAGTCGCGACCCGGCCGCTTCCAGGGCAGGGGAGTGCCGCAGGGAGTCGAGGCCGGGAATCTTCAAGTACAAATCGCGGACCTTGTCGAGCCATTCGTCCTTCTGTTTTCCCTCGGACTTGGTCTTGGCGTCGGAGGGCAGTCGTTCGAGAGGAACGGGCACCTGGCGAAGTTCCAGCTTGCCGTTGACGAGTTCGAAATACGGTTTGGGAACCTGAAGCTGTTGACCGGTGGTCCGATCGACCGACGGACGATGAGAACTCTGAATGCGATGGAAGCTGTCGATCTGAACGCAGATCACGACCAGATCGGTCGGAATCTGCTTCCCGAATTTGCGATACACCAGCAAGTGTTGATCGGTACCGCTGCCGGAAATCCCAAAATTGTAAACCTGCGTCCCCGAGCGGGCCGCCAGCAGATCGGAATACCGATCTTCGTTGGCGACGTTGTCTCCCGCTGTGTACGAGTCGCCAAACATCAAGATCCGCCGGCGTCCGTCCCGGGCCAATTCAAACTCGCTGTCGTCACGAAACCCACTGGAATTTGTGACGACGAAATAGCCCCCATTGTCGTTCGGGATCCGCGCGCGCAATCCCGGGACAAACCGATGTCCCACATCCGCGTCGTACTGCAGCAGCATCCGGTGAGTGGATTGTTGCAAAAGAAACATGCTCAGTCCTGGTGGGCAACAACAAGGGCAGGAGTTCGAACGAGTCCGCTCGCCACGAGCAGACAGCGTATTCGCCTCGACGGAAACGAACTTTCCAGCGAACGCGCCGATCTCAACGCGACGCGAGGTTACGGCGACTACGTTTGTCCAAAGACCTGAAAATCGTGAAGACGGTGTGATTCTTCGCGACGACGGGAATTGCGCGGGAAATGGCGACAGCCGTTCTCGGGGCCATCGTGCTGCGCAAGACCGCCGTTCAGCCAGTCAGCGGCGGAAATCGGCCCGAATTGTTCGGCAATTCGTGCGGAAAAATCGACGTTTCGCAAAGTAACAGTTCACGGAAGAGGGGTCAAGCGGCCGCATCAGAAGCCGCGCACCATTGACTTTCCGCGCGGTTTGCCTAAACAATCTGGCCGGCATATTCGCCACAGCAGTCTGTTTATCGAGCGGGACCGTCCGCCTCGATCTCCCCACCGCGCCTGTACCATCCGGGAATCTTCCCATGACCGCACGCCGCCTGGCGACCGCGCTGATCTGTTTCTGTTTCGCAGGAGAAATCGCCTTGGCCGATCCCGAGGGAGTGACAAAGGGGGCCACCGTCGAGGGGATCACCGAATATCGGTTGTCGAACGGCCTGAAGCTGCTGTTGCTGCCCGATGATTCCAAACCGACCGTCACCGTGAACATCACCTACCTCGTCGGTTCGCGCCACGAGGGGTACGGCGAAGCCGGGATGGCCCACCTGCTGGAACACATGCTGTTCAAAGGGACGCCCACACATCCCAATGTTCCCGCCGCGATGAAGGAGCGGGGAGCCCAATTCAACGGCACCACCTGGTTCGATCGGACCAATTACTACGAAACGCTTCCCGCTTCGAACGAGAATCTCGAATTCGCCCTGCGACTCGAAGCCGACCGAATGGTCAACAGCCATGTCGCGGCAGCCGATCTCCTTTCAGAGATGACCGTGGTTCGCAATGAGTTCGAACGCGGGGAAAACAGTCCGCAGCGCGTGCTGATGCAACGGATGTTGGCGGCGTCGTTTGAGTGGCATAACTACGGCAAGTCCACCATCGGCAACCGGGCCGATATCGAACGGGTGCCGATCGACAACCTGCGCGACTTCTACCGCCGATATTACCGACCGGACAACTGTCTGCTGATCATCGCAGGAAAGTTTGACGAGCCGAAAGCGTTGGAACTGACCGCGAAGTATTTCGGCACCCTGGAGAAGCCAACGACCAAGCTGAACGCGACATACACCGAGGAACCAGCGCAGGATGGCGAACGGATCGTCCGGTTGCGGCGGGTGGGGACGGTGCCGATTGTCGGGCTGGTCTACCACGTTCCCGCTGGAGGACATGCCGATTTTCCTGCGGTGGACTTGCTAGGAGATGTGCTGACGGCGGATGTCTCGGGACGGCTGTACAAATCGCTGGTCGAAACGAAAAAGGCGGCAACCGTAGGGGGATTCACGTTTTCGCTGCACGACCCCGGTGCCATGCTGATTTTCGCCCAGGCGACCCCGGGGACCGCTCCCGCGGATCTGCAGGCGACGATGCTGGCGACGATCGACGAAGTGGCCAGCAAAGGTGTGACCGAGGAAGAGGTCGAGCGTGTTCGGACGACGAGCCTGAAGCAGCGCGAACTCGCTGCCGCCGAGAGTGCCCGGCTGGCGATCCAGTTGAGTGACTGGGCCGCCCAGGGGGATTGGCGGCTGTACTTCGTCTACCGCGATCGTCTTGAAAAAGTGACTGCCGAGCAGGTTTCAGCGGCCGCCGCCAAGTACCTGAAAGCGGACAATCGCACTGTCGGGCTGTTCGAACCGACGACGACTCCCGATCGCTCCACGATCCCGCAATTCACCGACCTGGAACAAACTGTCGGTGGCTACAAGGGGCGGGAAGATGTCGCGACCGGCGAGCAGTTTGACGTCTCGCCCGCGAATATCGACGCACGGACGAAGCGGCTGACCTTGCGGTCGGGAGTGAAAGCGGCGCTGATCGAAAAGAAGACCCGTGCGAATTCCGTGACGCTACGGCTGTCACTGAAGTACGGCACAGTCGACAGTCTGAAGGGGACACAATCGGCGGCCGAGTTGTTGCCCGTCCTGATGAAGCGTGGCACCAAATCGCTGTCGCGGCAGGAAATCGACGATCAGTTCGACAAACTGCGTGCACAAGTGTCCGCTTCGGGGAGTCCGGGAGTGGCAGTGTTCACGATTCGCGCCCGCCGTCAGACGCTGCCAGCGGTTCTTGGTCTGCTGCGGCAGATTTTGCGAGAGCCTTCTTTGCCCGAAAAAGAGCTGGACCTGTTAAAGCAGGCCAGTCTGTCGGGATTGGAACAGGGGCTGACCGATCCTCAGACGCTGGCCGAGCGTGCCACTGCCCGTCACCTGGCCCCCTACGCGAAAGACGATCCCCGTTATGTCCCCACAGTTCCTGAGGAGATCGAACTGCTGAAGGGGGTGGAGATCGCCGATGTTCGCACACTGTACGAAAAATTCCTGAGTGGTCAGAACGGCGAGTTGACCATTGTGGGCGATTTCGACGCGAGTGAAATCGTCCCCTCGGTGGAAAGCCTGCTCGATGGCTGGAAGACCGAACAAAAGTATGTTCGTATTCCACGTCCTGTGTCTGCCGTCCCCGGTGGCAAAGAGCAGATCCTGACTCCCGACAAGAAGAACGCGGTCTACGCGGCTTCGGAGTCGTTCGCGATGCGCGACAACGATCCCGAATATCCAGCCCTTGCCATCGGAAACTACGTTTTGGGTGGAGGAGCACTCGCCTCTCGGTTGGGAGATCGGATCCGTCAGAAAGATGGCTTGAGTTACACGATCCGCTCGTCATTGCAAGTGTCGTCGGTCGACGAAAATGCGGTTTTTGACGTCTTCGCCATCAGTAATCCCGACAATATGCCGAAGGTCGAAAAGGCGGTCATCGAAGAGATTGAAAAGCTCTTGAAGGACGGCCTGACCGATGAAGAACTCGAACGGGCTCGCCAGGGCTGGCTCCAGCAACAGCAGATCACGCGATCGGATGATGGCCGGATGGTCGCGTTATTGGCCAACAACATCGTCGCGGGACGGACCATGGACCATTACGGCAAACAGGACGCGAAGATTCAGGCGTTGACGAAGGAGGACGTCGTCAAAGCGCTTCGCAAGCGAATCGACCTGAAGAAACTGTTCCTGTCGACTGCGGGTGATTTCAAGTAATCCGGTGCCGCCATCCCGTAGGACGGGTCGCTGACCCGTCCGAGCTCTTGATCAATCCGCGTGCTGCCCTACTACCCTCCATCACATCAAGTGCCCCATGAAATCAAACTGGACTCGCTGGACCGCTTTGTCGATTGGCCTTGCTGGGCTGGGCGTGAGTGCCTGGATCGCGCTGGGGGCGTTTCAACCCTCAGCGGCCCAGGAGCCCAAAGTTGTTCGCGTGAAACCGAAGCCGGCACCGATCGCGCCGAGGTACAACGACAACGGCGAACTGCTGCTTCCCGAGGGATTTGAAAACTGGGTGTTCGTGGGTTCGAACCTCGGGTTGGAATACAAAGAACCGGTTGCCGTCGATAAAAAAGAACCCGAACCCGACTCGAAGAAACCGGCTGACCTGCGCAACTTTCACAACGTCTACATCGACCCGGCGGCGTTCGACCATTTCCAGCGGACGGGGGAATTTCCCGACAAGACGATGCTCGTTCTGGACATTTACAAAGCCGAGCGCGGCGATCCGAAAAGTCTGGTCGCCGAGGGACTCTTTCCGGGCGAGCAACAGGAAGTCGCGGTCGCCGTGAAGAACAGCGCCCGTCCCGACGGGTCGAAATCGAATTGGGCGTACTACGATTTCCCGCTGGGAACAAAGGCGGCCAAGGCGTTCCCCGACAAGGCGTGCTACCAGTGCCATCTGGAGCATGGGACCGTCGACAATGTGTTTGTCCAGTTTTATCCAACGTTGCGGAAGTTGAAAAAGCCGTAGGACGGGTAAGCCCAGGGGTTCACACTAATCCGCGCCCATCAGGACGCAAAGTGTATTCTCTCGCCAACGGATCTGGTGTACTGGCGTGATCCTCGGTGATGCGATCTCATAAATTTCGGAATCATGTCCAAACCGTACGACGCCATTCTTAAGTACCCGTCCAAAATCAAATCCGTTGATTTGTAGGGTTCATCGCGGCGCAGCCGCTGTCGCATCCCTTCGGTACGACCAAAAAAGAATCCTGTCGATCAATGAATCGTCGATTGGAAGCCCAACGGCGACCCCGGCAGGGGTCAAATCGATTAGCCCCGGGTCGTTGCCGCGTCAGCGGCAACGACCCGGGGTTTCGCGACAACGCGAGAATCGACCCCGGCTGGGGTCGTAGACGATGGGGACGTGCGGCGGGATTTTGGCATTTGAGCGAAATGTGCTTGGGAAGTCGTGCGACGGCGAATGTGACCCCTGCCGGGGTCAGACGCTTTGGCGGGCCGAAACCCCGGGTCACCATCGCTGCGCGATCGTGACCCGGGGCTAATCGATTTGACCCCTGCCGGGGTCGCGTTCTCGGACGTGTGGCGTGGAGAATCTGGTTCGTGCGAAACGCCTGGAAGGAGTCGCGTGGAATAACTTCCACGCTCTGATCACTTGCTGCCGATTCCCCTCCACCACATGGCGCGCCGGGCGAAATCACGGTATTGATTTTGGACAGGTTCTAAGCATCTTCCGGATGACTACCCGCAAGACTGGGCGCGGTTCGTCGGCGTCAATGGGCCGGTCTCGGTCATTGATGCCGACGTTTCCACTGTGACGGCGGCGGCGGACAAGGTCCTGCGCGTCGATGAGCCCGAACCGTGGATTCTGCATCTGATTCGGGATATGGAGAAGCGATTCGACCGTGATGCCGGGCGCGCCGCCGTCGACTCATTATGGACTGCCACTTACGTACTCCTGGGGTTAGAATACCCCGAGGAGTTCGCCAATCAACTACTGCGGGGAGTTCGTTCCATGAAAGAATCTGTCAC
>JAPLOC010000826.1 GCA_026692825.1 Planctomycetota bacterium
AAAATATCTAGCGGTCCAAGCACCTCGAGTTGGGTTGAACCACCCGGCCGTTACCGCTACAATGCCCGTTTCGGCAAACTCCCGGTCCGTTGGGCGGGGTCGGGATGCGCGAAAAAACCAGGGGTTCCTGGTTGTTTGGTGTGTGCGTGAAGGGCGTTCGCTATGATCTGCGGTCGTTGTGATCTGTGGTCATCGTGGGCGGTCTTTGTGAATTGTGTTCTTCCAGGTTGCTTGGCGGTTTCTCGCCAAGGGCCGTGTTCAGACGTGCAGAGCTGCAAGGTTGATTGCCGTGAATAAGTGTTTTCTGGCGAAGGCTGGAACGGTCCAGCCGGCGTGGCTGTTGGTCGACGCGAACGATCAGGTCGTGGGTCGGCTGGCGGTGAAGCTGGCGACCATCCTGATGGGAAAGCATAAGCCGACCTACACGCGGCATGTCGATTGCGGCGACTTTGTGGTCGTGGTCAATTGCGAGAAGGTGAAATTCGGCGGACATCGGGTGGCTCACCCGACGCATCCGTCGTTCTCGTCGAAGATGTTGACGAAGCAGTACAAGCGGTTCACGGGGTACACCCGCGGCCAGAAGCTGACCAGCGCCGCCGACATGCTGGAACGGAAACCCGAAGAGATTTTGCGGCTGGCTGTGCGTCGAATGCTGCCCAAGACCAAGATGGGTCGGGCGATGCTGAAGAAGCTGAAGCTCTTCGTGGGGCCGACGCACGATCATCAGGCGCAGGTTCCTCAACCGATTCCCGCGACGTAATTTCCAGAGAATCCATCCGTGTGGCATGCGTCGCACGCAGCGGCTCCCAGCAGATTTTTTCAGTGGTGTGAGGAAGTAGACGGCCATGGCAGACCCAATGAACATTGACGACGCCCACCTGGATCCGATCGACAAAGACGCGATCGAAGAAGTGGAAGTTGTCGACGCGATCGAAGATGTGGTCGAAGACGCGGTGGAAGCCCCTGCGGGAAACACCCTGGGCCTCGAATTGGGCTCGGTTCCCGAAGAACCCAAAGTTCGCCTCCCCGCGATGCTGCGTGGCAAAGTTCAGGCCGATGGCAGCTCCCTGGCGACTGGCCGTCGCAAGACCGCTGTCGCCCGCGTGCGGGTGACCAAGGGGACGGGCAAAATCACCGTCAACGGCCGCGCCTTCGAAGAATACTTCCCTGTCGAACGCAATCGTCTGATCATCGAACAGCCTCTCAAGGTTCTGGGAATGTTCGGTCAGGTCGACATCACGGTTCGCGCCAGCGGCGGCGGCATCAACGGTCAGGCCGGAGCGATTGTTCTCGGCATGGCCCGCGCGATTCAGGCGCTCAATCCCGAGCTGCATGGACTGCTCAGCGATGGCGGCTACCTCACGCGTGATGACCGCATGGTGGAACGCAAGAAGTACGGCCACAAGAAAGCCCGCCGCAGCTTCCAGTTCTCGAAGCGCTAACATTCGTCGGGTGGGGTGCCGGTTGCAGTCTCAACTGGCTTCCTGATCGTTTTCCATCCCCAACGACCGCTTCAATCTTCCCTCGTCTGCAAGCCCCGAGGGGGAAAGTCCCCAACTTTCCTCCCCGGGCTTTTTTTTTGCCGCGGCCCGACCATGCACGATCCGTTGCTGCTCCCCGAACTCCGGGAAATGCTGAACGAGAACGACGCGCCGGCCATGCGGGAG
>JAPLOC010000827.1:0-1708 GCA_026692825.1 Planctomycetota bacterium
AAGCCTCCTGGCCAACCAAGTTGAGCATACCTGATTTCGCGCCCTATTGGAAACACCTGGCGACTTGTCTTAGTGGCCCACTCGTGTTATAATGCTGATGCGGCCAGATTCGTCTCACTCATTATGAAACGAACGAACGCCGTGTTCGGACGACTCAATCTAGCGCAATCCAGTTGGTTCATTCCTGGCTGGTGGGCGTGATTTCAAGTAAGCCGACGTGGTTGAACCCCTGACGGGGGTTTGGCCGCGTCGGTTTTTTTTTCGCCCCGTCGGGGATTCGGGAAGTCATCGACGTGGGGGCGATATTCACATTGTGAGGCGAATTCGCCGCCTCACGTACGCGTCTGGAGACTGTCTCACGGAGGATCAGGCCAAGTCTTAATGGCTGTTCGTGGGGACTCACAATTCGGCCTTCTTTAGGAGTTCAGATGATTCGACTTTCACTTCGCCATGCCGCCTGCGTCGTCGCGGTGGGTGCGACCTTGGTCTATTCACAGTCGTTTGCCAAAGGGCCTCTCCAGGCCGATGCCAAGCCTGCGAATAAGACCAAGCCCATCGCCGCGCAGGGGGCGGGGGCCGAAGCGGCGATTCCAGCCTGTCTGGAAAACCTGAAGTTGTCGGCCACCCAACAAACGCAGGCCCGTGAGATTGTTCACAAGTTCGATGCCAGCATCGACGCGACCTGGAAGACATTTGGCGAGAAGTACATGGAAACCGTCCGCACCGAAGTGGTGTTATTGGCGACCATCGAAGACACGTTGACCGACAAACAGCGGGCGCAAGTCCGTGAGGAACGTCGACGGGTGGCCCACGCCGAGAAGTTGATGGAAGGGACCAGCACCAAGCCCAACAAAGCGACGGCTGAGCCTGCCGATGCGGCTGATCAGGTGGTCGCCGCCGTGGGAATCACGCTGACCGATGAACAAGAATCCGCCGCCGACAAGATCCACGAGAAATACGTCGGTCATCTCCGTTCACTGAATCGCGACATTCAGGGTCTGCACAACCGCCTGATCTCGCTCGAAGCCGACCGTATGGTCGAACTCGAAAAGATGCTCACTAAAGAACAACTGGCCGAGTTGCGTCACGACCGTCAGGCGATGACCAACCATGAGAAGTTGACCTCAATTACAGCGCCGGCGACCAAGCCCAAGTCGACCCGCTGACCGAGCCACGCGTTTGGGGCGGGGGTGACTGCAGTTGCCCTCCCCCGGGCGCCGTGGGAACTCCCTCAATCAACCTCTCCACCCCCTCGGGCTGAAACAGCAAAACATGAAACACTTACTTAAATGGACCGCGTTGTGCAGCCTGATGGCTGCCGCGGTGTGCCTCAGTCCCCTCTCACTCCGTGAAGCGCAAGGTGCTCCTTTCCACCGGGTGTTTGGCGGAGGATATTACCGTGGCGGTTATGGGGCCCCCGTTTACAACGGGTACACGACCTACGGATATGGTCCCTATGGCGTTCAAGAATACCGCTACAACCAGCAGACCCGGTATCCCGCCAATGTCGTTGTCGGCGGCTACCGGTATGTCCAACCCAACGTGTTTCAACGTCGGCCGATTTTTGGCGGGTTCTTCAACCGCGGCTACGGGGTCTCCGTGAATTTGGGAAACAACTACAGCCCGTATGGATATGGGTATGACGACGATTACGGTTACTAACGCGTTGGAAGCGTCGTAGCTACCGCGACAAAGGAGACCCCACATG
>JAPLOC010000827.1:1757-7733 GCA_026692825.1 Planctomycetota bacterium
CTGGCCGCATAGTCGAAGCTGGGGATACGGTCCCAGTGGCGGGTTGGGACTTGTGGTGCTGATTCTACTGATCCTGGTGCTGACCCACCGAATTTGAGCGGCCCCGCCACAACAAACGGCGGAGTCGATTTCGCGATTCCTTTCTAAGAAACGAGAGCACGATGAGCGGCAAGACAGATGAAGTCAAAGGTCGGATCAAGGAAGCGGCCGGGGTTCTCACCGGCGACGAGAAACTGAAGCGCGAAGGCCGGACGGACCAAGCCGTCGGCGAAGTGAAACAGGCGGTTCAAGAGGTCGCCGACAAAGTGAAGGAAGCGGCGGCGGCCACGGTAGCCGCTGCCAAGAACGCTCTCCCGAAACGCTAATCGCGCTCGGTTCACTGACCCAGGTCAATCGACTGCCCGGACCCAATATTCGAGCTGTTTTGAGTTCGAATATTGTGCCGGGTGTTCGTTTGCGCCACGCTCGGCAACGACTCCCGAGTGAGCTCCTGCATCACCCGCCGTTCCGTACTGTTACTGAGATACCAAAATGACACGATTCCCCTCGGACAGGGAATGCGAATACCTTCAGCGGCAGGCCGCCCATGCAGCATCGGGAATGCGGGGAGCGCTTCGTGAAATTCAAGAGGTGGCACTCCGGGCCATGGACCCGCGCGGAGCTGTTGGCCGACATCCCTGGCTCGCAACGGCGTCGTCAGGTGTCGCCGGTTTTATCGTCGGTGTACTCCTAACACCCGCATCGCATGTGTCAACGCAATCCAATGGCGTTTCACCAAACGCGCAAGGCGGTGTCGATTCACACAATGGAACCCCTCCCACCAATGCGCAAGCCACCGGCTGGGCAGCGATTGTGAACGCGCTGGCGACAAGTGGAATCCGTGTATTGCAGGAGACGCTGTTGGCCGCGGCCAATTCCCATTTCTCAAGTCACGTCCCGGCTGCCACAAAGCCAGTCAACGAACAGTCGCGGCACACCGAACCCCCCGGCGATCCGTCGACCGGAATGCCGGAACGCGGCGTCAAAATTCCGGTTCAATAGTTCTTGGACGGGTTCTAAGCAAAGATCTTATTTTTGGCCGCGCTGTGTATTGCGGCGATTCGATGCGTCTTCAGTCACCGGACGTCGGGTCGCACCAGCCCCAGCAGAACGCTGTCTTGCCATTCCCCGTCCACCAGATACGTATGCGGTCGAAACCCTTCCCGCACAAATCCGAGTTTCTCGAGTAGCCGTAATGACCCCGCATTTCGCGGGTCGACATCTGCTTCGAGTCGGTGCAAATCGAGTTCCTGGAACGCATATTCGATCGCCCGCCCGACCGCTTCGGTTCCAAATCCCCGATTCCAGAGATCGGCAGCGACCGCGTAACCCAAGTCGGCCCGATGATGGGCGCGTTCCCAGTGAAACAGCGTGACGGTCCCGACCACAACGTCCGTTTTTTGGTCGGCAATCCCCCATTCATAGAACACATCTCCCAGGCGACCACAGTCGATGCGGGTCAGCAGCTCTTCCGCATCCTGCATAGCGGCGAAGGGGGGATGGCTGGTGTACCGGGTTACACGCCGGTTTGAAAATACCCCAAACAGCGCCGGAACGTCGCGCAATTCGAGTTGCCGCAACACAAGTCGCGGGGTCTCGAGCGTGGGGAGCTGCTCCATGGTCGTGAGAATCCCGATGAGACGCGATGCGGGAGTCTGTGGCGAAAGAAATCGAGTTCCGTCAAAAACTACTTCTGCTCCACGCGATAGAGCTGTTTTTCGGTCCGCAGAAACAGCGACTTGCCCGCGACCGCAGGTGAGGCGCGAAACCCCGCGTCGAGCTGGTTTTCTGCCAGCGACCGAAATGCCCGTTCCGGCGCGAAGACGGTCGTCTTTCCCTTGTAATCGCCGGCGTAGATTCGACCGTCGGCATACAGCAACGACGCAGAGAAATTCCCCCCGATGCGGTGTTCCCACACGTACGCACCGGTCTTCGCGTCCAGGCAGGTGGCGACTCCTTCGTCATTCACACTGAAGATCAGGCCATCCACCAGAACCGACGTGGGCATCGACGGAAGGTTCTTCTTCGCATGCCAGAGGATGTGCGTATCGGTCACGTCGCCCGACCCGTTGGGCCGGACCGCCATCATTTCCCCCCGGGGGAAACCGGTGTTGATGAACAACACCCCGTCGGCGACCAGTGGCCGCGCCGCGGTCGAGAAGTTACTAAACCCCACCCGCCACAATTCGTCCCCGGTTTTTGGATCGAACACCAGGCACGCCTTCGACGTCGGGCTGACCAGTTCGCGACGTCCGTCCACTTCCAACACGATGGGGGTCGAAAACGCCTTCATCACGTCGCCATTGTCGGTCCCGTAGTCGACCGCACGATCTTTCTTCCAGACCGTTTCCCCGGTCCGTTTGTCGAGCGCGACGATGTACTGTTTGTCGAAACCGTCGTAGTGAATGTAGAGCGTATCGCCATCCAACAGGGGCGATGAACCGGGCCCGCGGTAATGTCGACAGGGAAGATCCCGCCGCGACCACAACACTTTGCCGGTCGCGGTCTCGAGGCACGCCGTGCCATAGCTCCCGAAGTGAACATAGACCCGCCCCTCTTCAATCGAGGGAGTTCCCGAGGCGAAGCTGTTGTATTGCCGGGTGTTTTCCGGATCTGCGTTATCCCACAATTTGAGATCAAAGATCACCTTGCCGGTCGTGCGGTCGAGACACAGCGCGAACGACTGCCTGCCGTCGTCGGTCGCGGTTGTGAGCCAGACCTGGTTCCCCCAGACCACCGGCGAAGACCACCCGCTGTCATGGATCGGGGTTTTCCAGACGATATTCTCGGTCTCACTCCAGGTGAGCGGCAGCCCGGTCGAATCGGACTGGCTGTTGTGCCGGGGGCCGTGAAAACAGGGCCAATTCTCGTCCCCCCAACCTGCGGTCGCAAAACCAAGCAACAGCAGACCCGTCACGGCATTCCTGACGGCGATTCGAAGCGTGCGCGACGCGGTCAATGGTCGCAATCGGCAGGCGCGGAACGAAGGGGCTGCGGTCATGAAGGGAACTCGAAAAAATGATCCGGGTGGGGAAGCGAAAGTCTCGTCATGTTGGTGAAGTTGCCAGAAAAATGCCACCACGTGAAGCGGGAATCCTATCTCTGACGCAGCGCGTACGCGCTCAGTCCGTAGAGCAGACCCAACAGTCCGCCGACCGTGACCCAGGCCACGATAAACCCTCCCCATTCCGCCAGGCCCATGCGGGGCATTTCCAAACCGAGCCGTCGGGCGGTCGAATAACCCAGGACCGACGCCTTTTGATAATCGAGCCCCGGCGACGCGAGACCCAGGCCGGCTTCCGCCGCGAATTGTGTGGGGACCGCGCTCAATGCCATTTCGTCTTCGCGACCAACCGGTGTCAGTAGGCGTGCGAAGAACGGATCGAGCTGGGCCTTCGGCTTCATGCCGGTCAGCAGGCTGATTCCGATCAACGCACCAAACTGCGCGGTCAACTGAATCAGAATCCGAATTGGCTCGGGCTGACTCACGTAGCTCCCGATGACATTTTGGAGAAGAGGAAGACCCTCAAGCCAGGCGCTCGGAATGCTCGTCGCTCCCCAAAGCGCCGCTCCCGCCACAATGCTGCTCCAGGCCCCCCAGGAATTCGCGGGGCGCCAGGTCACCCCCAGCCAGAAGACCGGTCCCAGGAGCGCGATGACTTTGACCGAGGCGACGTAAAGTGCCGTGACGCTGTGCGCCCCCAGCGCCAACGCGATGCCCAACAGCAGAATACCGAACGACGCCGCCCGGCCGACCCAGAGTCTTTGGCGGTCGGTCGAATTCCGTGCCACGTGGATGTAGAAGTTGCGGGTGAACACTCCCGCACCGACCACCATCAAGGCTTCGCCGCTGGTGACGCCGGCGACAATGCAGGCGATCATCAGGCCGCGCCAACCATCCCCCATCAATTCTCGAATCGCCAGTCCGTAGAGCTTCTCGCTCGCCTGTTTCGCCGCTTCGCCGGCGGGATCCAGCCCGGCGAGAATCTGTGGAAACAGCAGGATTGCGACCAGTCCGGTAAACGCCCAGGCGATCGTCAACAGCCGTTTGACGAAGTTGCCATAGCACATTCCGACGCGCGACTCATGTTCCGACTTTCCGGAACCGTTGGCGGTCATCACGTGAGGCTGGGCCACAATTCCAACCAGCCCCAGCACCGACATCGCCAGGACAAAAAACGGATCCCCCTCTCTGCTGCCAAGCGGCGCGGTAATCGCCAGCTTGGCGGGATCGGTGGCAGCGAGCGCCGTGACACCTCCCAGTGCATTGAGTCCGACGGGAACCAGAAGGACCGACAGCACAATCAACATCAGGCCTTGCAGAAAGTCGGTATAGGCGGCGGCCATCAAGCCACCGGTCATCACGTATGTGGAAAACAGCAGCGCGAGGACGATGACCGAAGTCTGGGTGGCGAGCGCGCCCCCGGTCACGCCAGCGATCAGCTCTCCCGCACCCCGCAGTAATAACGCGATGGAGAGAACCAGATAGAGCATCGCTACTGTGGAGGCGAAGATCTCGAGGCCGATTCCGTAACGAATCCGATACACGTCTCCGGTCGTGACGACCCGCAGCCGCCGGACCATGGGGCCGATGAGCCAATAGAACGGGGTCGAGAAGAGGTACATCCACTGGTACCAGATCCCTCCCAGGCCAACTCGGGCACAGGCACCGGCGGTCTGTACCGCCATGTCGCTGTGCGTTCCGGTGCAAAGCCAATGCATCAGCAGCAGCCCTTTCCCGAATTTTCGGCCTCCCAAAAAATAGTCTTCGTCGGTGTGAACCCGGGTCGACGCCCAGAAGCCGACTCCCATGACGACAACGAAATACCCGACGATCACAGCCAGGTCGAGTGGCGCAAGTCCGAACAGCATCATCAGTAGGGAACCTGTCGAGGGGAACGAGATTGGAGAGGGTGTGATTCGGAAGAGTACCGATTGGTCGTGGGGGAGAATAGCGGCCGGGGGGAAGAGACAAAAAATTCAACGGCCCGCTTCCGGGCCAGAATTTCCCGGCCTCCAACGCCACCAATTCGCTGCGGGACGTTGCGGCGTCGGTCGCAATAATTCGGGCAATTCCGTGATCGCAATCGGGTGCGTTAGGGGCGGGAGATTTTTCCCGCCGTTCCTTCATCCTCCCTTGATGTGCGGAGAACCACCCTGAACTCATGGAACGCATTGGCCATTCCTTGAAAACTTAGCTTCACCCGCCGCTGGCCCTCACTACACACTTCGACACTCGCCGTGCCGACCGTCCGCGAAACAAGCATCAAAAACGGCTTTGACATTGGACAGGTTCTTACGTTCGCACGGCCGACTCTCCCGGCGCGACTTCCGCTGAACGGGGAAACTGTCCGTGGCGGTCGCGCCGGGTAAAAACAGGTCAGGCAGTGCAATCCAGTGGCACCACTCAAGTCGTTGAACGCTGTTGCTCGGTACGGATGGATTGATTCCGGAAAATTCCGGGGAAGCACAGACTCGATTCAATCTGATTTGTTCGAATTTTATGCGATATTGCTTAATCGGTGTGCATGAGGATTCCTGCCTGATTTCCGGGCAGTCGGTCCGTGTGATCGAAACGGCACTCCAGTTTCTGGCGTGAAGTACCCTGGTCTCCGCAGGTCTCAAGCTGATGGGACGGACTGCGGCACTCGGTTTCAAATATGATGTTTTTGCCGAGTAAAACATCATATTTGTCCCGTGGCCGCGATCGAAGGCCCGCGAGGATCATCGTTCGCGAGTTCCGATCGATTCGGGGATGTGTTCGCGTGGCCACTACGGGTGGTGTGGTCATTCCGATTTTTTTGATAACTCGGCTGTACACGAAGCGAGGGCGTCGTCAAAATGAGGCCAATCGCCCCACCCGGTGGGCGACCTCAACCATCGGCCCAGAAAAGGAGTGAAGCCCATGCTTGTGTTGTCTCGGAAGTCTGGCGAACG
>JAPLOC010000828.1:0-3857 GCA_026692825.1 Planctomycetota bacterium
GGACCAGGTCGTGGGGCAACCGTGGGGCTGGATTTGGAATTCCTCGGGGAATGATGACCCGCAACGGGAACCGCAGTTAACGAACCGTGGCCTTTCCGTTCCGCAAGAGGTGGAGCGGTTGTTTCAGCGCCGGAATGGCACCAGGATTTGGGTCCACGTCACGTGGACTCCGATTCGAGAACCAGGGAATCCGGGCGGTTTCGCCATTTCGATCAAAGACATCGACGCGCGGATTCGCGCGGAGGAGGTTGTCCGGGCGCAAAAAGATGTGGAGCGCGCGGTCCTGGATTCGATGACCGCACTGGTGGCGGTGCTGGACGCCACGGGGGAGATTCGCGCGGTGAATCGCGCGTGGATTCTGGCGACGGACACCACCACCGATCCTGCGGCCTTCGGTCCCACCGCCGCGCGGGTCGGAGGACTGGACTCGCGATATCCGCCGCGGGTTGTTGTCGATTCTGGAACGGACGACCGATCGCTTCGAATACGAATTCTGCTGCGGTTCAAGAGAGTCGCGCAAGTGCTATTGGGTCTGCGTGACGCCGCGCGGTAACGCGGCGGCCGGAGCGGTGATCGCGTATACTGATATCACCGAGCGCAAATTGGCAGCGGAGGAAGTGGCCCACAACGCGGCGAAGTTGTCGCTGGCGCTCACCGCCTCCCGAATGGGGGTTTGGGATCTCGATCTGGAGACGGATAAGATCGTCTTGTCTCCCGGGTGTTATCAAATCTTCGGTTTCGATTCATTTGATGGGAACCGCGAAACATTCCGCCAATTGATTCATCCCGACGACCGCGAAGCGATCCGTTTGGCGTTTGACGAGGCGATTCGGAGTCGAACGGTGTTTGACAAAGAATTGCGGATTGTTCAACCGAACGGCGAGATTCGTTGGATCTCCAATCGGGCGCAGATTCAAGTGATCCCGGGGGAAGCACCGCGGCGGGTGATTGGAACCGTTCGCGACATCACACGGCGAAAAGATAACGAGGCGGCGCTTCAGGCGAGTGAGCATCGCTTTCGCCAATTGATCGAACGCAATCGCGTGGTCGCCTGGGAAGGGAAGCTGGGAACGTTTGATTTCGGCTATGTCAGTGAATTCTGCGAGGAACTGTTGGGGTATCCGCGCGACACCTGGTACGAATCGGGATTCTGGGCCGCCCACCTTCACCCGGATGACCGCACGCATGCGATTGATTTCTGCCTCGCGGCATCCGCCGCGTTGGAAGACCACAGTTTCGAGTATCGCATGGTGCATGCCGACGGACGCGAGATTTGGGTTCACGACGTGGTGAACGTGGTTTCGGTCGACGGGAAATTAACCGGAGTTCGCGGAGTTCTGGTCGATATCACCGATCGAAAACTGGCGGAACTGGCGGTCCTGGGGCAGAATCGCGTTCTGGAGGAAATCGCCGCGGAACAGCCACTCGCCGTGATCCTGAAAACCATCGTCGAATTTGTCGAAACGCAGCTTCCCGGTTGTTTGTGTTCTATCCTGCTGCTGGACCATGAGACGCAATCGCTGCGAATGGGGGCGGGACAGTCTCTACCGACCGCGTACAATCAGGCGATCGACGGCATTAAGATCGGTCCCACTGTTGGTTCGTGCGGTACGGCCGCGTATTTCGGGAAACCCGTGGTGGTGACCGACATCGCGACCGATCCGTTGTGGGCGGCGTTTGCCGAGCTGGCTTTGGGGTATGGACTACGCTCGTGCTGGTCGGTTCCCATTTTTGATGGCGGCTGCCGAACTCGACCCGACGCGCCGGTCCGCGTCTTGGGAACACTGGCGATGTATCGCAAAGAACCGGGGGAACCGGCGTCGCGGTCGAATGAAGTTCTGACGAGCGCCGCCGATCTCGTCGGCGTCGCGATTGAACGCGACGCGGTGTCGGCCAAACTACGGCAAAGCGAACGGCGGTTCCGCAGCGTTCTCGACACGTCACCCAACATCGTCTTTTTGAAGGATCTGGAGGGGCGGTACCTGTTCGTCAATCATCGAATGGCGGAAGTCCGGAACACAGCTCAAGACGACTGGTTGGGAAAAACCTGTTACGATTTGTTTCCCCGCGATGTGGCGGACCAGTACATAGTGCGAGATCGGCGGGTCCTCGAAACCCGGATCCCGGAACATATGGAGGAGCCGATCCCCTTGCAGGACGGCACGGAACTGACGATTCTCTGGGTGGTTTTCCCCTTGCTCGATGAGAGCGGAAAACCGTACGCCTTGTGTGGAATCGGTTCCGATATCACGGAACGCAAACGGATCGAAAACTCTCTGCGCCACGCGCAGGCGATCGCTCAAGTTGGGAACTGGCGTTATGACCTGGCGGCGGGAGTCCTGACGGGATCCGAAGAAGGGTTGCGGATCATGGGAAAGGAGCCGGGAACGCTGGCACCGATTGATTTTTACAATCTGGTGCATCCCGAAGATCGCTACCTTCTCACCAAGGCCTGGGAGTCGATTTTAGCGGGTGGAGATTTCGACGTGGAATTGCGGATGGTCGTCCATGGCCAACCCAAATGGATCGACGTCCATGCGGTGGCCCAACGGGACTCGAATGGTGGTTTGCGGGAAGTGTTTGGCATCACGCAAGATGTCACGCACCGCCGGCAACTGGAACAGCAACTGCGGCAGTCGCAGAAGATGAACGCGGTCGGGCTGCTCGCTGGCGGTATCGCCCACGATTTCAACAATATCCTTACGGTGATTCTGGGACATTGCGACCTGGCGCAGCTTGAAGCTCCCGACAATCCGATTCTCGCGGAGATCGCCATCATCCGCGACGCCGGCGAACGGGCCGCCAAGCTCACCCAGCAACTTCTGGCGTTCAGTCGCAAACAGATCCTCAATCCAGTCGTTCTCAAACTCAATGAAGTCATCCGCCAGAGTGCGGTATTTTTGCGACGTTTGATTGGAGAACATATTGTCCTGTCGACCGACCTCGCACCCGATCTGGGGTTCGTGAAAATCGACGAACGCCAGATGGAACAAGTGTTGTTGAATCTGGCGATCAACGCGAGCGACGCGATGCCCACTGGAGGCCGACTGATTGTACGGGCTCGCAACGTCACGCTGATCCCATCGCCTTCAGCTCACTCCGCTCCTTCCGATCCCAAGGGCGAGCGTGACTTTATCGAGTTGACGGTGACCGATACGGGAGTTGGCATGACACCCGAAGTGCGCTGCCAGATTTTCGAACCGTTCTTTACCACCAAAGAAATCGCCCGGGGAACTGGGTTGGGCCTGTCGGTTGTTCACGGCATCATCCACCAGAGCGGCGGACAGATCGATGTCGAAAGCGAACCGGGGCACGGATCCACGTTTCGGATTCTGCTCCCGGCCGTCACCGAACCGGCGCACGTCGCAATCTCCAAACCCCCGTCCGTTCCCACTCGTGGTTCCGAAACGATTTTGCTGGTGGAAGACGAACCGCGGGTCCGTGAAATCGCCCGGACCGTGTTGCAGCGGCAGGGCTACAACGTGTTGGAAGCGGGGGCCGGCACCCAGGCGATTGAGATCTTCATCGAGCGCGACGGGGCCATCGACCTGCTGTTGACTGATGTGGTGATGCCTGAAATGAGCGGTCGACAGGTCGCGGATCTGCTTCGCGCCCGGAAGCCGGGCCTGCGGGTGATCTACATGAGCGGGTACACCGACGACGAAGTCGTGCGACACGGCGTTATGCACGCCCAGGATCAATTTCTGCAAAAACCTCTGGAAATGATGAGTCTGATGCGAAAAGTCCGGGAAACCCTCGACAGCCCCATCGCCATCCGAAGTTGACGCCACAAGCCAGCCCGGGTTCCGAAAATGACCAACCCCATTCACCCCTTCCCCCAACCCCCTCTCTGACAC
>JAPLOC010000828.1:3865-5494 GCA_026692825.1 Planctomycetota bacterium
ACACATAGTCGAAAAAGCCACCACTTGGTAAAATCCCCGCGATCAATTCCTTCGCCCGTCGTGGCGAAGTCGCAACTGGAGGCGAGTACATGCCGCTGCAATTGAAGACGCTGCAGGAAGTCTCGGTCGAGCTGGGGATCCCCGAGCCCGAGATCAAGGCCATGGTCCAACTGCAAAAGGTCCGTGGCATGATGAAAAAGGGGCGACTGGTTTTCGCCCCCGACGAAATCGCCAAGATCAAGCGACAACGGAAGTCGCTTCCCGACTCGGCGAAAGAAACGATCGCTCCGCCCCCCGTGCAGCCACCGAAGCCAGCCGCCCCCAAGGTTGCTCCTCCCCGGCCGGCGCGAAAATTTCCTCCTCGACCCACCGACGCGTAGTCGCTGTTCCGTCTTCAACCACACATGGTCGTTCCAGGGCCTGGTTTGGTTTCGTTCCTGGACTTACCTTGAAGCTCAATCCGGTACGATCCCGGCTCGCGTGTTTCTAAGAAGTCGCTTGCGTTCATTTCGTGACGCCCGTTTCCATTCGGGTGTCTGCCGGAGTTCTTCCTCCGTTCTCCGAATCGGAGGTGAGCCGTCGACCGCTGGTCGCGGCGCGGTCGGCTTCTCGGACGGCGACTCTCGTGACCCCCGTTCCCGCTGTGGTTTGGCCTCGGACCGGATCGCTGGATCCCGCTGCGGGCTGTTCGGAGATGCCTGTTTGCGTTTCGGCATCGCGGGAGAATCTCGGTGTTGTGTTTGGTGTGAAGTGGGTGGCACGAGTGGTGGTACAGCCCCGGTCGCCTCCAGCGTGGGAGCGGCGAACACCATGGGCGCGTCCGACATTGCGGGTATTTCCGGCACCGCGGGCATAACGGCACAGATTGCGGCGGCGGGTTTGGGAATCGGGGGCAAAGTACGGGGATCCTGCCAGTCTGCAATCTCCCACTGAATTCCATTCTCGGTCACAGAGAATGCCACCGAGGGGGGACGCTGGCAGAGTTTGTGACAAATGAGGTCGAACCGATCGGGATGTGACGAACTTTGGTCAATATGCCAGAGCGCGCCGGCCGACTCGACCAGCATCGAACTGCCGAACGCTTTTGCCAGCGTGACTTTCCCGGCCGACAATCTCGCCGACAGAACCGTGAGTGGTGTCACAAGCAGAATCGCCATGTGGCGTTCGAACGCCAGTCGATTGAGCTGATCGAGCAACGTGCGCAACTCCGACTCGCGCCATTTCGCGATCTGCCGGGGCAGGGCTTCAATCACAAGGAGCGCTACCGGATCGTGTTCCGGTGAACGTGGTATGGTCAGGTGCCCGGGGGGCAGCTTGTCCGCGAACTGCCACTGGCGAAGCAGCGGGAAATCGGCCGGCAGACTGAAGGGCCGCTCTGTCGGATACCCATCCGGGCCGGAGGGTTCGACGACACCACTGGTCATGTGCAGGTGATCGAGCCGACCGCCAGCCCGTGCGACAAGCCGACCAAAGTCGCGCCGCGGATCGCCCCCGGCGGTCACGACGGCGACTTTTTCGCCGAATTGCCTGTGATACAGGCCGGTCGGCAGGCCAAGACCGGGAAACGTGGTCCCCGTAGTCACCCGGGCGACCAAGTCGGCGATCAGCCCCGAGAAATCACCCCCTGAG
>JAPLOC010000828.1:5527-8563 GCA_026692825.1 Planctomycetota bacterium
CCCTCCCCCGGGGAAGCCAACGCTGCCAAATCCAGTCGGGTTCCAGGAGCGACTCTTCGTCAACGCTCCAGTCCCGGATCTGTATCTGTTCAACCGTCTTCTGCGTCGACTCGGATGCTGGCGGGCGTCGTTTCCCCCGACCGGTTCCCCCCGAGTCAGATGTGTGAATCACCCGTGAATTCATAGGACACCGCGTTCGAATCCCCTAGGACCTGCGTCGATGAAGTACTCACATGTTTCAGTATACCTGAGTATTATTTAGGATTCAAGAGAACAGTGAACTTTTTTTATTTTTTCTGGGTGAAGGGGTTGGGGTGGTAGGAAGCGGCGAATGAGGACAAGCCCGGCGGGGCGCTGGCGCGCAATGGACCAGTCTGGCCATTCGAGCCTGCGACAATACCAACGATCGCATTGCGAAAGCGCGCGGGAAAAGCCCGGCAAGCTGCGTGCAATGCTCGCATCTCAGTGGTGCCTGCGGTATTCTCGCTACAACAACGAAAACACTGCTGATCCCACGGAGATTGGGCCACGTCTGTGCCGCGCGAGCAAACTCGAAACCAATCTGGGCCGATGCTCAACAGCGGCCTCTTCTCGTCGCACTGGCTTTCCAGCCGACTGCGGCTTGAACCTGAGTGGGCCGACTTGCGGGCCGAATCGAACGCGGTTCTTGCAGAACTCGTCAGCCTTTGGCGGACGGAACGGACCCGAGTCGAACAGTACCAGGGAGAGCAGGCGCTTGAATACGGTTTCATCCAGCCCGTCTTGGAAGCGATTGGCTGGAAAGCGAATTACCAGACGTTTCTCCAAGGCCGAAAGCCGGATTACGCTTTGTTTCTGGATGACGCCAAGCTCGACGCGGCACTTCGTGTCGGGGGTCGCTCGCCCGAGTTCTGGAATCTGGCCGCCGTTGTTGCCGATTCCAAAGCGTGGGGCTCGCCGCTCGATCGTCGCATCGGCACGCTCGAGCAACGCGAGATTCCCCCGCAACAAATGGAGTGGTATCTCGACCGCAGTCGCCTCCCCTGCGGAATCCTGACCAACGGAAATCAATGGCGATTGATTCCGCGAGAACGCCAGCCATTCCAGGGACGGTTTGACACGTTTTTCGAAGTTCGGCTATGTGACATTCTGGACCGGTGTCTCGACCGACGAGCCCACCTCATGTCGCAAGAAATGCTCGAAGACGACTTCGAGATTTTCTACCTGTTGTTTTCACCACGAGGATTCACCGCGGCTCCGGGCACGCGATCGATCGTCGACAGAGCGGCGACCGGCAGTTCAGAATACCGGCTCGGAATTGGCGATGACCTGAGAATTCGCGCGTTCGACGCGGTTCGACTGTGTATTCAGGGACTCCTGGCTCATCGACCAAACGCCCTGTCCGTCGACACCGATCTCGAGCGCTGTCGCCAACAGAGCTTCACGCTGGTCTATCGACTGCTCTTCATTCTCTACGCCGAAGATCGCGGGTTGCTGCCCTACCGATCGCATGATGTCTATACCCGAAATCGCTCGCTCGGCCGGTTTCGTGATGAGATCCACAGCCAGCTTGGGCGGGCAGCGGTCGATGCGGCACTCGATTACGAGAAGAACTCAGTGTCACTCTGGAGCGACCTGATCAGCCTCTTTGACCTTGTTGATCGCGGCAACGCCCGGTACGGAGTCCCAGCGTACAACGGCGGTCTCTTCGATCCCGAGGAACACCCGTTTTGGCAGGAAAAGTCCATTCCGGATTGGTATCTGGCACGAGTCATCCACAAGCTGGGGCACGCCATTGATCCAACAATCGAGGGCTCCGGCGAGTTTCGCGTCGACTACCGTGACCTGGCGATCCAGCATCTCGGTGGCGTCTATGAGAGCCTGCTGGAACTCCAACCGAAGGTGGCGCATGTCCCAATGCTGGTGATCCGCAAACGCACTAAAGAGGGACTCGAAGAGCGAATCGTGACCGCGTCCGCGCCTCTTCCCAGCGGGTTTCAGCGGACTGACGAAGTTTACGAGAAGGGAGTCGTCTATCTCGAAACGAACAAGGGCGAGCGCCGGGCCAGTGGCAGCTATTACACTCCCGACCACATCGTCAATCACATTATCGAAAACACACTCGGCCCCCTGTGTCGACAGATCGCCGCGGAACTCGAGCGCGAAGTCGCTGGATCAAACGACACACTGAACCAGGCCTCGTCGGACATGAAACGGCCGCGGGCGAATTCGCTTCAGGCCGATTTTGATGAACGCATTCTCAAGTTGCGTGTTCTCGATCCCGCAATGGGTTCGGGGCATTTTCTCCTGCGTGCCTGCAGCTATCTGGCCGAACAGATCGCGACTCACCCGTATGCTCGCGACGAGTCGGTCCACGGCGGCTCCAATGAATCTGCCGTCTTATTCTGGAAACGGAAAGTCGCCGAAAACTGCATCTTCGGCGTTGACCTGAACGGTTTGGCCGTCGAATTGGCCAAACTCGCCTTGTGGCTAGAGACGGTGGCCGCGAATGAGCCCCTGACATTCTTGAATCACCACTTACGCGTCGGAAACAGCCTACTGGGCCCCTCGATTGACGATTTGGGCCGACTCCCCGAACAAGGCGCGCTTCAAGCCAATCTGTTCAGCCGCCGCGTCAAGAAATCGTTGCCGCAACTTCTGACACCGCTTGCCGAAATCCGCGAACTCGCATCCGATTCCGTGACGGACGTCAAGCGAAAGCAACAGATTTTTTGCCAGTTCGAGCGACACCAACGATCATTTCGACGACTGGCGGCTGTCTGGTGTACAGCGTTCCTCCCACGCGAAGTGGCTCCCTGGTCGGCGGGAGACTACGAGCGGGCCCTCGGGGTTCTCGACAAGCCAAACCGGTTTGAGGAAATTGGCGAGGAACCGTGGTTTCAAACTGCGGAAGCGGCTGCGAGAAAATCTGAACTCCACGGCTTTTCCTGGGAGCTGGAGTTTCCTGACGTCTTCTTTGAACAGCGTGGCAGGCTGAAGCGACCGGGGTTCGACGCAATCATCGGCAACCCGCCGTACGACGTTCTCTCAGAGGCC
>JAPLOC010000829.1 GCA_026692825.1 Planctomycetota bacterium
CGCCGCCTGCCGGTCGTTCGCGGCCTGCTCGCGTGTGATGTGCAGGCTGTCTACGATGGCGATCCCGCCGCCACCAGCCTGGATGAGATCATCTTCTGCTATCCCGGCATTGAGGCGATCACCGTTCAGCGTCTGGCGCACGAGTTGTACAAACTCAAAGTCCCGATCATTCCCCGCATGATGACGGAATGGGTTCACGGGCGGACCGGAATCGACATTCATCCGGGGGCGCGGATCGGGCCGTCATTTTTCATCGATCACGGTACGGGAGTCGTGATCGGAGAAACGTGCGACATCGCGTCACACGTCACGATTTATCAGGGGGTGACCCTCGGGGCGCTCAGTTTCCCGCGCGATGCGCAGGGAAACATCATCCGCGGAAAAAAGCGGCATCCCACGATTGAAGATCATGTGGTGATCTACGCGAACGCGACTGTCTTGGGAGGTGATACCGTCGTCGGTGCCGGCTCCGCGATCGGGGCATCGGTCTCGCTGATGAAAAGCGTGCCTCCGAATACCGTGGTGACTGTTGAGAAGCCGAATTTGAAGTTTCGCGAGAAGTAGGGGGTTCTGAACCGCTTCCTGACGGGCGCGGCTCGGGCTGCGTCTTGCGTTTTCCCGCAGTGCGTAGGCTATTCGGCGTCGCGCCGCCTTCGCCCGGCGGTTTCCAGAATCGCGATCACCGCCAGCGCGCACAGCACCAGAATCAGCACCAGTAAGCTGCCGGTCCAGTCGCGAACCTGGTACAGCAAGAGTCCCGCGAGACCGGTCATCAGCGTGACCAGGTGAATCGTCAGGACGGCCGCCTTTTTGCTCAGTCCCAGTTCCACCAGCCGATGCGAGAAGTGGGACTTGTCGGCATGAAACGGACTGCGCCCCTGCCTGAGGCGGATGATCATCACCGAGGCAAAGTCATAAAGTGGGACCGCGAGAACGCAGAGCGGGGCCAAAATGACGTGTCGTCCCACCTGATGTTCATCGTAGAACGTTCCCAGGATTGTGAGTGACGCGATCCATAATCCAATCAGGCAGCTTCCCGCGTCTCCCATGAAGATCTTCGCTGGGGGCCAATTGTGGACCAGAAACCCTCCCAGCGAGCCGGCGATCAACAGCAGGAAGCCGGCGACAAACCAGTGTGGAACGGCAGTTCCCGTCAGCAGGATCGTGGCGAACACCAGAGATGCGATGCATCCAATGCCTCCGGACAGCGCGTCCATGTTGTCGAGGAAGTTGAACGCGTTGGTCAGTCCGACGATCCAGAACACGGTCACCAAGTCGCCGACCCAGGGAGCTTGGGTGAACAGCGTCGCCCGAACCCCCGATGCGACCAATCCGCCGGCCACCAGAAACTGAACGAGCAGTTTTGGACGCCAGGGGAGGGGACGGATATCGTCGAGCAAGCCGAGTCCGGAAATGACCAGGCCCGCCGCCAAAAGTCGAAACAGCCCGGTGGCACGGTACGCGACCCCCCCCGCATGTTCCGCCCATTCCGGGGGCAGCCAGCTCGGGATTTGTTTCAGGCCGGCGATCGAAACGGCACCGCAGTAGACTGCCAGCAGGGGAAGCGTCACCCCGGCGAGTACCCCCAGGCCCCCGCCGAGGGGAATGGGAGACAAATGCACTTTGCGCGCGTTCGGCTGGTCCAGCAAACCGATGCGCGGAGCCAGCCAGCGCATGACGGCGGTCGCCAGGCAGGAGACGCAAAAGCTGGTGGCCAGACAGGCGACGATCAGCCACGCCATGTTGGTGGGGTTCCGGGGTGTGGAATTGCAGACGGGTTGTCGGGGAAACGCTATGATTGCGAATCATACGTCAACTGTCGTCCGATTGACGGCGGATTCGGCCCCGAATGGACGAAATTCACCCGACTTCGTGAAAGGTTCACCATGTCTGCCGCCGCTCCGACCGCGATTCGCGCTTTGCGAACCGAGGGGGTTTTTGAAGTGGCCTGGAGTCCGGAGCCGGCGGTCCGACTGCCGTTTCACTTCGTCCGCTGTCTGTGTCCCTGCGCATCGTGTATCGATGAAATCAGCGGAATTCGCACCCTGAATCCGGCGGATGTGCCTACGGATGTCACTCCAGTCAAGCTGGGTTTTGTCGGGAATTACGCGTTGAAGATCGAGTGGTCTGACGGGCACTCGACCGGTTTGTACACGTGGGATCTCTTGCAGGAACTGGCCCGGGAATGCTCGAAGTCGAATTGAAATTCCGGTTGACCGACGAGGCGGAACTGATCGCCTCGATGGAAAACCTGGGGGCGGGCGCAGCCCGCTGCGTGTCGCAGAGCGCTCACTATTTCAATCATCCGCAGCGGGATTTTTCCCAGACCGACGAAGTGACCGACGGGTGCGGGGCGATCACCTACAAAGGGCCGCTGGTCGACAAAGAGACCAAAACGCGTCGAGAGATCGAAATCGACCTCACGGGGCCGCAGGCCGCCGAGAAGATGTGCGAATGCTTGATGGCGCTGGGGTTTCGATCGGTTCACACGGTGCAGAAGAGACGCCGGATGTGGAGTCTGTCGCGAGCCGGGCGAGATTTTGAGGTGGCGCTGGACGACGTTGTGGGGCTGGGGCGGTTTGTGGAGTTGGAGACGGCGGCGACGGAAGAGGAACTGCCCGCCGCCCGGAGCGCGATTCAGCAGTTGGCGGCGGAGTTGGGGTTGCGAAACGGAGAGCGGCGGGGCTATTTGACGCTGCTGCTGGCTGTGGCAGGAGAGGGAACGCGCGAATGAGTTGCGCCGCCCCGTCTGTGCTGGATGACGGAGTTCGCACAGCGGGCCGCGCACTCG
>JAPLOC010000830.1 GCA_026692825.1 Planctomycetota bacterium
CGACCTGTTGCTGTACCTCGTCCGTCGACAGGAGGTCGATATTCTCGACCTCCCCATGGCGGGCGTCACTGCCCAGTTCCTGGAATTCCTCGAGGTTCTCCAGATTCTCGATCTCGACTTCATTGGCGAATTTGTTGTGATCGCCAGTTCATTGGTTGAGATCAAGAGTCGCATGGTCCTGCCCCAGGACGTGTCGGCCCCCGAAATCGTTGAACGCGAAGAAGATCCCCGCTCGGAACTCGTTCGGCAGTTACTCGAATACAAGCGGTTCAAAGAGGCGTCGCAACTCCTGGAGGAGCAGTCGGCGTTGTGGCAGCAGCGCTATCCGCGACTCTCCGACGACCGCCCGCGCGGTTCAGGTGACCCCAGCCAGGATCTGTTCAAAGAAGTCGAACTCTGGGATCTGGTCAGTGCTCTTTCCCGTGTGCTGCGGAAGCATTCCGAGGCGACGCCGGCGAAGGTAATCTACGACGATACGCCGATCGCCGTCTATATCGAGCAGATCAAGGCCCGGGTCGACACCGAAGAGCGGGTCGCCTTCAGTTCCTTTTTCGCGGGTACTAATTCCCGAAGCCGAATTGTGGGGATCTTTCTGGCGATTCTCGAATTGTTGCGACACCAGAAATACCGAGCGGAACAGCCTGTCGCTTACCACGAAATCTGGATTCTGCCTCCACTTGCGCAGGTACAGACCGACGGAGGGGCCGGTCAAGACGCGAATGAGTCATCCGCAGAACCCCTGGTCGCCGAAGTCCCGGAGACCACGTCACGCGAAGTGGCGGCAGTCGCGGATTGCCGCGACGATGGATTGGAGGCAGAGACATCTCCCGTGGGAGGGGCTGCCGCGGCCGGTGGGGACGAACCGATGATCTTCCGCATGCCAGACCCGGGCGGAACAGAACGGGCTGCGGATGAACCTCCCCCCGCGACGGGAACGGGAACCGGGGCGTAGAACGTTTTCGCGCGAAAAGTTTTGTTCAATTTCTCGGGGCGTGGCTACTACGAGTCGGGACCAATCCCTAGAATCAGGCACCGATCCAACAAATTCCATGGGAGACACAACGATGCAGGGAAACCAGAAGGTCATTGACGCGCTCAACGCGGGGCTGACGATTGAGCTGACCGCAATCAACCAGTACTTTTGCCAGTCAAAAATGTGCAAGAACTGGGGCTTCACCAAGCTGGCGGCGAAGCACTACGCCGAGTCGATTGGTGAGATGAAGCACGCCGAGAAATTGATCGACCGGATCCTGTTTCTCGAAGGGGTTCCCGAGATCGCCCGCTACGACGTGATTCGCGTCGGGTCGGATGTGAAAGAACAATTCGAGAACGACTTGGTTCTCGAATCGAACGGGGTGAAGGCGTACAACGAGGCGATTCAGCTCTGTACACAAGCAGTCGACAACGGCAGCCGCGAATTGCTGGCGAGCATTCTGGTCGAGTCGGAAGAACACGTCGACTGGCTGGAAACGCAGTTGTCTCTCATCAAGGACTTGGGGCTGCAAAAATCCCTGCAACTGCAAGTGGGTGAACACGAAGAGGGACATTGAATTTCCCCGCAGCCGTTTCACATCGCCCGACGCATGAGTAACCGGGAACGTCCGGTGTTCTCTTCGCCGATGGACGGGAAATGGCAGGGGAATTTCGGTGTGGCAAGGAAACAATGGGGGGATCGCCGGGTAAACGAGCGAATCCGACCCGCGCCCCCCATTTTCGTCAACGGCCCGCTTGGAGGCTAAGTTGCGTGCCACGGCCAGCGAACGTAGCGAGTGGGCCGTGAAGTCGATCTGCGGAATGTGGTTGTGCAGCTATGAGAGTGCGTAAGACGGACGGAAAGAATTTGACAGGATGAAGAGGATGAAAGGGATGAACAGGATGGAGTTACTCACCACTCTCGCTCTCTGGATAAGTGGCTGAAATCGAAAAACTCCCAATCCCCACGAGAATGAGTGACGTGACCAAATGGCCACATGCACTCTTGCAGCCATCAGCAACTTCCGATACAATAAAGAGAGTGTCGGGGATTGCGTTGGGAGTTGAGACGCGGTTCCCGGGTCGGCGCGAGCCAGTCACAGTTTCTCATCTGCGAGGGAATGTCATGTTGAACCTGTTGGGGGATCGGTTTGCGCGGACCTGCGACGGGGTCAATCGGCGGAACTTCGTGAAGGTGGGGTCTCTGGGGTTGGGGGGGCTGGGGCTGGCCGACCTGTTGAGGGCGCGCGCGTCGGCGAAGGGGGAGTCGGCGGGGGTGAATGATACTTCGGTCGTCTGGTTGTGGCTGGGGGGCGGGGCGACCCATGTCGAAACTTTCGATCCCAAAATGTCGGCACCTGCCGAGTACCGCTCGGCGGTGGGTGAAGTCGCGACGACGCTCCCCGGTGTGACCATCGGCGGGTTGTTTCCGCAAATCGCACAACAAGCCGAGCATTTCAGTTTCGTCCGGTCTTTCGCCCACACAAACAGCGGCCACGGCGGGGGAACGCATTACGTCATGACCGGGTACGACTATCCGCCGGCGGACGCGAATTTTCCCCCGATCAAGCCGTCGATCGGTTCAATTCTTGCCCGCGAACGTGGAGCGAGTCATGCCGTTTCGGGCATTCCGACGTACGTCCGAATGAACGGAATCTACGGGGATGGCCCCGCTTGGCTCGGAGCCGCCAATGGACCATTCGACTCTGGCGGTGAAGCGCAACGGAACATGAATGTGCAGGTGGCGACCAACCGCCTCGACGACCGCCGCGGCCTGTTGCATGGTCTCGACCGCATCAATCGCGACGCCGACCGGACCGGCCTGATGAAGGGGCTGGACGCGTTCGAAGTTCAGGCGTTTGACCTGGTGCTGGGACGTTCAAAAGACGCGTTCGACATCAACCGCGAAGATCCGCGACTGCGTTCCAAATACGGCACAGGTGTCGGAGAGCAAATGCTACTCGCCCGCAGACTGTGTGAATCGGGGTGTGGCTTTGTCACGATTCATCATGGCGGCTGGGACATGCACGGCCAGATTGTGCAGGGACGCAATGCGTTGTGTCCTGTCGTTCAGCGGGGACTCGACAAGCGAATTCTGCTCGTCATCTCGGGGGAATTCGGGCGAACGCCGCGCATCAACGGCTCTGCGGGAAGAGACCACTGGGCTCCGCTTTCGACTCTGGCCTTCGCGATGGGAGGCTTGAAGAATGGCCAAGTGGTGGGGGAATCGAGTTCCAGGGTCGAAGTCCCGGCGAGTACACCGATTTCACCACAGGACATGATGGCCACGATTTTCTCCGTACTGGGACTCGATCGCGACCTGCATTATCAGGATCCCGCGGGTCGTCCCACCCCTATGATCAGCAACGGAAAGCCGATTCGCGAACTCGTTTAACGTGGCGCGTGTTCCGGAATCGGTCTTGCGTCAAAAGCCACTCTGACGATAATCCCCCCTTCTCTCTCCGAAGTGCCGCCGATTGTCGGGGTCGCCGGACGGGAGATCGGAATGGAATCCGCAGGGCCACAGGGAATGTGGTGTGATCAGTGTCATGGCGACGTGAAGCCCGTCGTCAGCCCGCTGGGGGGGCCTCCCCGATGCGGTCACTGCGGTCGAGACCTTAGCGCACAAATCGATCGCGCGGGAGGAACGCCGCGTCCTGAAGGGACACCTCCGGACGGAGAGTCACGGCGGATTGTCCATCCCCGGGATCTGCTGGCCCGATGGGCACGCGAAGAATCGCTTCCACCTTTGGAACTGGGACACCCAGCGACCGCCATGCCCACAGATCCTCCGCATCATCCACCGGCGGGAAGCAGCCTCGTACTTCCCGGGCCTCAGCCCGTGCGTTTTGACGCGTCGCATCCTCGGGGACCGACTCCCATGTCCCTGCCTCAACAAATATCCGCAGCCCCTCCGGTCCCTCCTGCTCCCGCGCCAATAGCGGCTCCTCATTTTTCTGCTCCCCCGATTGCCGGGCCACAAGCCGGGCCGCAGCCGGCCCCCCATTACGCCCCCCCTGTTCCACCGACACATTACCCGCCGCAACAGTACGCGCACACTGGCCACCCGGGTTTGC
>JAPLOC010000831.1:0-3291 GCA_026692825.1 Planctomycetota bacterium
TGCCGAGTCGACGTTCGAGGAGCCGCCGCATTGCCCGATCCCCAAGTCGTCGTCGACTGGCCTTCTTCCGCTTACGCCGTCCACTGTCGTCCGCCAGCCAGCCGAATCTTCGCCGCACCGAATCCTGGGCGAAGCGCTCGGTGACCAGCGCGATCTTGGAGAGTTTTTTGTACAGGTCGGGTTTGAGGGCCAATAGGACCGGCACCACGCCTTCGGCTTCGGGTTTCAGCACGTCGACGAACGGATAGTCTTTTTTCACGTCGTTCATCACATCGATCACCAACTGCGTCCCCGCATTCGGAATCCACGGTTCCGCGATCACCCCTGCCTGGAGAGCCGCGCTGATCTTTTGAATCCGCGCGTAGTCGGCCACGTTCCAGGTGTCGACTTCATTGCCGTGAATGCAGTAGATCAAGAGTGACGCGCGGACGGTTCCGCACATTACCGCCGGTCAGCAGCGACAGGAATTGCGTTTGCACGTTGGGCAGCATCAACTCCAAGTCGTGGTTTCCCAGCGTCACCACCAGATGCCGATTCTTGACTCCCGTGAATTTCGCCAGACTGTCGAAGACCGGTTTGAACGCCGAGTCGCCGGCGATTCGGTTGAGTTTGTTCACCGCGCCCCTTGGGTCGAAGTAGGTCGCGTCTGGTTCGGCGAGAAAATCAACCATATCGCCGTTGATCACGAGCGCCACTCGCTTGGCGGCGGGGACAGCGGCCAGCGAATCGATCCAGCGGGACAGTAATTTCCCCTGATTGAAGAGCTGAAAACCGGCTTTGCCTCCCATATGGAGGTCGGAGATCACGTAGAGTTCGTCGAACTCGGGATCGCTGACGGTGTGAACGGTCGGCGGGGCCATGGCAGGGTTCTCGCTTAGACGACTTCTCGTGTAAACCGCGACTCCATTCCCATTTGCCGGACCTTGTCCAGCCACTCCCGCGCCTCGGCTTGCGATTTCCCCGCGAGCACCAGCGAGTCGAACAAGAACTGATACTCCTCGGGCAGCGACGTCGCGAACGGAAACGGGTCGTCGGACCCAATGCACATCCGCAGCGTCGCACCGTCGTCGTTCCCCAATCCGGGGGCCAGCCGCCAGAGGGGATGACTTTGCAGGTCGCTCAGATCCCCCACCAGTAGATTGGAGATCGGATTGACTTCAATCGTGATCCCCAAATCAGAGTACCGCCGACGGACCAGCCGTTGCAACTCCGCCGTCGCCTCACCGTCGCGCCCTGATTCGACCCATTCGACAGTTCGGCTGTTGCGGTAAATGCGTTGGTTGGTGAGATACTGTTCCAGGAAGAAGTCGATTCCCGTCGGCGGCTCGCGCCGCACACCCTGGTCGGGAAAGCCAAGTCGCGTCAGACGCTTGAAATCGTACAGCCCGCGGACGAATTCCATCGCCTGCAGCGCGCTCCAGGCCGGCTTATCGAGAGAGCGGCCGAAGATGTCGTGAGCCAGTCGCACAATCTCGTCCTCAACATACGCCCGGCGGGCGGTCGTGAATCGGGCGTCCGGAGCGGCATGCCAGGCCCGCTCCCACACCAAGTCAAACCATCGGTCTTCTCGCGGCATCGCCAACCGATTCGAGCGGCGAGACCACTCGGCGGCGTCGAAACCGAGCGCCAGGCCGTGTCCCACGCGGTCCCCCGCCGACAAAGGCAGGAATTTTAGCGCCTCGTCCATGTACCGGATCCCGGTGGCGAGATGCACGAAGTCTTCACCGACGTGAGCCGTCGTGCGGAGCGTCGGCAATTCGACTCCCCCGCGCCTCTGGTAATCGGCGCGAACCTCGTCCACCCGTTTCCGCACCTCGTCGAACAGCGGGGCGATGACCCAGGTCGGGACGCCATGTTCGTCGCGGCAAACGTCGATCCCGCACAGCATGTCGAGCAACGGCGGTTCGATGGCCAGCGCATTGGCGATCAGACTGGCTTCGCGCCGGCGGTCGATGAAATACTGCTCCCAGCGATAACCCCGCGTGTTCCTGGAGCAGCCGGGGTCAGAGAAATTGCCGGCATCTTCGGCGGCGGGGTGTCCTTTGTCCGCTTCCTTGCCGCGAATGCGGAGAAAATGGAGAACCAGACCACATTCGGTATCGCGCCAGGGAGAGGGGCGTTGTACGAGTCGGCGTGGTTTGGAATCCCGCCTGTCAGTCGGCTCTGGATCTCGAGGGGGCGCATCAGCGGCATCGTCGGAAGCAGCCGGCGGGTGCCGCAGGGCGTTCGAGAGTTCGCGGAGTCTGCGGATCTCGGCACGCTGGAGATCTCGATCTCTTTCGGGACTGGTACGGATTTCCAGCGACCTCAGACCCCGACCTACACCTCCCAAAACTCCCGCCGACTCGAGAATCACACCCTGCAGCGGTTGAAAGATCGCCCCCTTGCGTTCGTAGAACCGAATGAAATTCGTAAGACCGGGCGTGAGCGGACGCTGGATGCAGTGGCGGTAAACCTGGCAGCGGATGCGTTCAACCTGCCAGAAGAGCTGGGCGAAGAGATTGTCTTCGGGGTGCTTGTCGAGGTACCGCAGGCCGGCCCAGAGAAATTGTAATTGGACGGAAGCGCCTGATTTGGGTTCAACGGAAAAAAAGTCGCACAGTGGATCCAGCGACTGCACCGCATCCAACGATTGGGGATACTCGCGCAACGAGACCCGGGTCAATTTGTTGTAGATCCGCTGCCAGGAGCTGAATTGCGATTGCGGGGTCAGGCCCAAATCGGGGTCGGATCGGGCAGTCCCGGTCTTCAGCTCATGGATCGCCTGGCGAATGAGTCCCAATTCGGACTCGCGGAATTCGAATTGTCGCAGGTCGTCGGGAAGGCGTACGTCGAGGAATTCCCGTAGCGATGGGGCATGGGACGTTCCCCAATGCAGATACGCCGCCAGCAGATATCGAACGATGACGCTGCGCAGCAACCAGTTCGCGAGGTGAATTCCCTCGCTGTCGGGGGCCCCCGGGCTGCGGAACGCGTCCCAATTCATTCCCTGGGTCGAACCGGGTTGTCGTCCGACGAAATTGACCGTCGCCGCCCAGCCCAGGGAGAAATCAAATCCGACGCCGACATGCAGATGCGGTTCGCAATACCCGTTCCGAAGCAAAGCCGCCACGGCGGGCGAGACAATATCGACCCGCACCGGTCCCCGGATTCCGTCGGTCAGCCCGGCCAGCAGCAAGTCAGGGGGGACTGCGAACGTCAACCAGCGCCAGGCGCGACGTGCGCTGGGATCGGGGGCGTCGCCCGAAGCGATTCCCCCCCGGTCGTGCAGCGCTTCGGGAAGTTCTGGGA
>JAPLOC010000831.1:3399-4708 GCA_026692825.1 Planctomycetota bacterium
CGAATTCTCGGCGCGTTCCGCCCTGCGGCCAAACCAGAGCAGATTCCGTAATGCAACCAATTCGTCAATACTGGTGTGAGGGAAATGGCTCGTGAATTCGACTTCGGCCTCGCGCCACAGTCGCTGCGTCGCGGGAGCGCGAACACGGCGATCCAATTCGCAGATCTGCTGCCGCAGCGCCGATGCCGACGTCAACGGAAACGCGACCATTTCCGCGACCATGTGGTCGAGGGGAATCTGGATGGTACGGTTGTTGGACATTAGCAGACTTCACGAGAAAAGTCGGCGGTGAAGGGGGGCGGGGACGGCCAAAGTGAGCTCGCGACTATTTTTTTTTCGTTCCCCCAGACGGAGATCTCGTTTTTTGCTTGGGTTTTTGTGGCGCCAATTCGCGTTTCGCATCCTGCAGTAGCGATGACAGTTCAGCCTTCCGCTCTTGCAACGATGTGATCGTGGAATTGACCGCGGCAGCCAAGTTCTTTCTCTCCGAGTTTTTGAGTGGGAGATTCTTCAACACTAGCCACTGCGCCTCTGCGCGGTCGATGAGGTTCGAATCAGTCAATTCGTCCGGATCGTGCTCGGCAAAAAAACCGTAGGTCGAAGCCAACCACTGCCGACAGGCTTCCACCGCCTTCGGTTTCCTTTGTTTTCTCTGGTGAAACTCGGCCAATGCTTTGGCGGCGAACCAGAATTCATGCGGATCCTTGGTTAGTGGGCCGTTCGCATCGAATTCTTCTTTTCCAGCGTCTCGGGCGTCCTGAAACGCTACCAGTGCTTCATTAGGGCGACCGAGCGATTCAAGAATTCCTGCATGCAGGATGGCGATCTCGGTGACTTTCGCCAGAATCCACAAATCCGTTGGATTGACTCGTTTCAACAACAACAGATCCCGCCGTAGTGATTGGTACTGTTGTTCCGCAGCTTTCTCGTCAACACTCGCCAAGATTTCCAAGACTTGCTCTCGGAGAGTGATTTTTGATTGCCATTGTTCTCGACGGAGTTGATCCACGGTCGACTTGAGATTCCGCAATTCCTCCCGATCGTCGCTTTTGACCGATTGCGGTTCGGGTATACGCTCGACAAGCCATTGCGGTTCTGCTTCGCCTGCGAGCTCTGCAATCGCATCGAAGTTGAGGGCGCGCCAGAGTTCCCGTTTGCCGTTCGTCAAAAGAGCTGCCAGTCGTTCCCGTCGCTGAAAGTCGAGTATTCCGCGCGTCTCCTTGTACAAGCGTTGTAACGGCCCGGCGACCGCGGAAGGGTCGTCCTGGCTTGACTGGTCGAGTGATTCGATTTGCCGAGTCAATTCCAG
>JAPLOC010000832.1 GCA_026692825.1 Planctomycetota bacterium
CCGATCCGGAACGGTTGAGCATTGCGGATCGATCCCTGCAGGTTGTCGAATTCAATCACCCCCGGATCGAGTTCCCCATTGATGTAGATCCGCACGCCGGCGGCGCGACTCGAGCCATCGTAGGTCACGACCACATGTTGCCAGTCACTGACGATCGGGCGGGTCGATTTGACCCGAATCGCGTCACTTTCCGCCCTATGATTCAGGTGCGCGACCAGCTTCCCCTTCTCGTAAAACAGATCAAATCCCCGCAAGAACTGGTCGTCATCGATTTTCGAGAGAACGCAGCCCGCGTTGCCGGTCGTGGGATGGATCCAGGCACCAATCGTGAATGAGTCGGTCCGTTCAAAGTCAAACGACTCGACCCGTGTCGCGACGCAATGGGCAGACGCGTCGAACTGCGCCGCCCGGCCCTGAACGCCGGATGCATAACCAATCTTCTCGTCGGGGCTGGCCGCTGCCAGCGTTGGCTGCGCGTCTTGTTCTGAGGCGTCCTTGATCGTCGATAGCGACGGCAGGTCGGTTTCGAACGAAAACCGGGCGAGCAGTCCTGACGTCGTGGGAACCGGCAGCGTTGTGGTGGCGTCGCGAGACCATTCTGCCAGGTCCGTTTGTACCTGCGGTTCGAGCGCCCTCCATGCCGCTTGAGCTTCATCACGAATGCGCTTGAGCCGGTTCAGCCGCTCGACCTGGTCGGCGGTCGGTGCGGAGATCAACGGGGGCGAGTTTCCCTCACCCTGGACCGTCCCCACTTCATCGACCTGATTGAAATACGCCAACAACTGATAGTACTCGCGCTGCGTCACGGGGTCGAATTTATGAGAATGACACCGCGCACAATTCAGGGTCAATCCCAGCCACACGGTGCCCGTGGTCTCCAGGCGATCCATCACATACGAGATCCGAAATTCCTCATCAATCAGGCCAGTTTCGTTGTTCGACATGTGGTTGCGATTGAAGCCCGACGCGATGCGTTGCGCCTCGGTCGCGTCCGGAAGCAAATCCCCGGCGAGCTGCTCAATCGTGAACTGATCGAACGGTTGATTCTGGTTGAACGAGTCGATCACTCCATCCCGCCAGCGCCACATCGTGCGTTCGTTGTCTGTGAAGTACCCGTTGGTGTCGGCGTAACGGGCGGCGTCGAGCCAGAACTGGGCCTGTCGTTCGCCGAACCGCGGAGACGCCAACAACCGATCGACCACACGGTCATACGCGTCGGGCGCGTCGTCGGCGAGAAAGTCGTCAAGTTCCCGTTCGGTTGGCGCCAGTCCGGTGAGATCGAGTGTCACCCGGCGGATCAGAGTTTCACGCGTCGCCGGCTGGGACGGCGCAAGTCCCTCGGCTTCCAGTCGGTTGAGAATCCATCGATCCAGCGGCTGCGACGACCAGGCGACGTCGCGTAGGGCGGGGGCCGGATGCCGTCGTGGAGGAATCAACGACCAGAATCGGTCGTACACCGCCCCGTCGGCAATCCAGTCGCGAAGCTGGCTGATCTGCTCGACGGATAGTGGTTCACCCGACCCGGGCGGCGGCATCCGCAGTGCCGGATCGGTCGATGTCAATCGTGCCAGCAATTCGCTCTCGTCGGGAACCCCGGGACGGATCGTGAAGACACCGTCCCGTTCCCGAACCACTGACTCGCGTTCGTCGAGTCGCAAATCGGCTTTGCGTTGCCCCGCGTCTGGGCCGTGGCAACGGAAGCAGCGGTCCGCCAGCAAGGGACGGATGGAGCGATTGAACTGCCCGGAGCCGGGGGTGTCGGCTCCCATCGTACTCTGGATCGTCGCGAACAGAGGGATGAGTGCCAGAATGGCGAGTGCCACCCAACCGGCTCGCATTCGTCGGTGTTCCTGGAGAACTCGCATTCGCAATGGCATGTCTCGCTCCAGCCGCAGCCATTCTCGCCGCGGGAACAGTTCGCAGGATAAGGGCGCAGATCCAGTTCACCCCGCGAACAACGCTTCGACAAAATTGTCGGGGTTGAAAACCTCCATGTCGTCAATCTGTTCGCCCAGTCCCACGTACTTGACGGGGAGATTCATCTGCTGGCGGATCGCGACGACCACGCCTCCCTTGGCGGTCCCATCGAGTTTCGCCAAAACCAGACCGGTGCAGGCGACCGACTCCGAGAATTTCTGCGCCTGACTGACGCCGTTTTGTCCGGTCGTCGCGTCGAGCACCAGCAACACTTCGTGGGGGGCACCCGGGATCTTGTCCCCAATGACCCGGCGGATCTTTTCGAGCTGCTTCATCAGATTTTGCTGGGTCTGCAACCGGCCGGCGGTATCGATCACCACAACGTCGGCCCCCGTTTCCAGGGCGCGAGCGCAGCCGGCGTAGGCGACGGCCGCTGGGTCCGACCCGCTCGGCTTGGTGACAATGTCGCAGCCAATCCGCTTGCTCCACATCGTCAGTTGTTCGACGGCGGCGGCGCGAAATGTGTCTCC
>JAPLOC010000833.1 GCA_026692825.1 Planctomycetota bacterium
AAGCGCCATCAGTTGCTGGACGAGAATATGGAATGGCTTGGGCGGTGCCTTGACGGATTCGACGAATCCCCGACTCCAAGGGTCCAGCAGTGCCGCTGCTCGTAGCAAGCCTTCATCGCTCGTCGCCAAGAACAAGCAATTCGATCGTCGCCGTGTGGCCCACCGTTTCGTTCCCTCGATTCCTCATGAGTTTTCTCCGCTGGTCATTCGAGGCATCATCCCGTGTGGAACGCGGGTCCCGCACAGCCTGGCTATGCGACTCAGAACCCGTGTCGAAGACATGAGTTACGTCACTTTCAACAGTTGGGAGTGGTATAAACCGTGGTCTAATCCTCATCACTCGAGGCCGGTTTATACAACTCCCAGATCGCCCCCGGCCCCTTCCCGTGGACCTCGACAACCCGGTTTCGACGCACATCTTGAAGCAAGTTCGTGATGAGGTTCCGCCTCTGATCGTCGTCCAGAGCATCCAACAGCTTCGCCAGCAACAGCTCGTCCACGACTGTCTCCGTCACCGCAGCGATTTCCGCCGAGACGACCAGGTTTGGGCGTCGGCCTTCGATGAGCTTCTTCGCCTTGAGCGAGCGGAATTCGTCCTCGCTGATCGGTTTGCCTTTCTGCACCTTGTCCAGGCCAATCACATCCAGAAGGTCGAGGTCCGTCCTTCCCATAAACATTCGGGTGTACCTTTGGTCGATCGTCCGTTCCCGACAACCCCCCCCAACGTTCGTGAACAGCAGCGAGGTCGACGTCTCGACGACGTTGATTCTCCCGCCTCTCAAGTCGTCCTGTTGGGCAATGCAGTTGTGCAACGACTCTCGCATCACCTAATCACTAGCAAAAACGAGCCGAAACCTGGTCTTCGGCCTTGGCCATAAGGGCGATTCGCTCGCTCAGAAGCCGTATCATCCACGAGAGACTCGACAGTCTCAGCCGATGCTCGGCGAGGCGTTCGGGTTGATTGACGATCATCCACAGAGCCACCTCGGCCGGTTCCGCCGGGTGGCAGGGTCTCCCGAGTCATTCGCGCAAGAGGCGGCGAATCGCGGCCGTCGATATTCGCACGGGATGCCGACCAGTCGCGCCGCATACGTTGGGCAATCGCCCCGGAGTTCCGGTGGCGTTCAGAGGCCGAAGCTGCTCCCTGATTCCGCATGGACTCAAATTGGTGTAGAAAACTCACAAAACCGGGGGATTCGCTGATGGGTGGCACTGACCTTCGACCCCAAAAAGCCGAACGTTTCCAGCACCATCTTCCGAACCGTGCAGGACCTGACCGGCGGCCGCTATTACTTTGAGAGCACCTACGCCCCCAACGTGGTTTGGGTCGACATCACCAAACTCGACTTCAGCAAAGGTCAACCCGAGAGGGAATTGAAGGTCGAGAAGGAGATCTTCAAACTCAACGGCGACGTGACCAAAAAACTGGAGAAAGCGCAGCCGTTCGTATTCGGCAGGAATAAACCGTGATGCTCCAGCGAGTCCAGGGTTCTAACGGCTAACATCCACAAACGGCCCTGGCCCATCGGGATTGAATTCGCCGCGACGCGCATCGCGAACGCGGGTTGCCGCAGTCGCGGAGGCGTCGCGTGCCATTTTGGTTCGCCGGGTGGCGAGTCCGATCCAGCCAAGACCAGCAGTCACCGTACACACGATGAACTACGGAGTTCGCCGTGGAACATTCTGGGAAAATCGGCTGCTGGCTTGTGGGGGGTACTGCCTCGTGGCCGTCATCCACAACCAGCAAACCGATACGCTCATTTCCATCTTCAACAGTCCGTTCGGGCCAGATGCTCTGGTCGTCACCGACAGGCTCGCGAAAGGGTTCGACCTGCATCGCTACTGCCGGCTTCTGGTTCACTACGAACTCGATCCCAGCCCGATTCCAACGGTCCAGCGCAACGGACGCCTGCGCAGAGTGAAAAGCTGGGCGTCAACCACCGGTCAGACGAACCGCTACGCCTACCCGGCGTTCTACGGAACACGCGACCATCGCCTGGTGCAGATCATGAAGAAACGCATCAACAGCTTCTCGCTGCTGCTGGGAGGAGTTCAGGACTTCGATGTCGACGAAGTGGCCGACGCCGCTGAAAAATGGCGGAACGACGTAATTTCAGCGGCCAAGACTCAGCTTGCGAAGACGACGGGCAGTCTTCGGGCGAACGAATTCATGGTGCAATAGACTTGGCAGAGGGCTGTGAGAGATGGCGTCGACTGCTAACCGTGCGGTCTTGACGCTCCATCGCATCCGCCTTCGCTCATGCGAATAGGTCGTTGAATTTGCCGGGATCGATCTGGAACATTCGTTCGGCGAATTCGTTTACATAGAACATATCTGGGGTGAAACGCTGAGCCCTGACGCGAATTTCAAACGCCGGATTGCTCGGGTCGACGGCAAAAAGCACCAAGCCGATTCCGAACAGCATGCAGAGGGCTTCCAGGCGGCTATAATCCTCCTCGGAAATGACCTTCGGCATCACAATGTACGACTTTGCGGAGAACAGCCGATATGCCACAGCTTGTCCAAATGCGACCACCGGCTGTTGCGGATCTATCTTGATCTCTGCAGAGATGATCTCCAAGTCAAATTTGATTCTGTGTGATGCCAAGGGTTTGTACACACCAACGACGTCTGGAGTACCCCATTTTCGTTGAAGCCCTGCGCCGCCGAGTGATACGGCAATAGTCGCTTCATCCAGTTCCCCCTTCAGCCATTCTGCAAATGGGTCGTAAAACTCATCTTCGCGGAACTTCGGCAGCGGTGTTGTGGGCGGAGGAATCGGTCCCGGTCCCGCGCTTGCCGGCAAATACAGCCCGCGGCTTGGCTTGTGTATCTCATTGGGATAGCGTTCGGCAAATCCTGAAAGCGAGCCGTGAACTGTGTTTGGTGGAGTTTCCGGATTCTCGTCAATGATCTGCTGGACCAGTTGTGAATACCGAATTCCGCCAGGATTCGCAGCTACAATTTGACGTCCTGCATCTCGGATCTGGGTAACTGACAACTTCGCCATGCAGACACGTGTGGGGTTGGTTTGGATTGGACCAGTGAATCTACAGGGAGAGTGTATTCTCTACTGCAGGCCGTAGCCACGATTCCAGCGGCGCGCCGAGTAGTAAAAAGTCACTTCAGTCGCCGCCGTCCAGTGCCATTTGGGTGATATTCATCGCCTCGAAACGGAGGCGTTCGAATTCGCACGTGGTCGAGCCGGCAATTCGATCGCGGTCAGTACAGGAGTCCTGGGGACTCGCAGCTTAATTATGCGAACCCGCATTCCCATTCGCCAAGAGCGGACACAATCCGCGTAGCCACCCGACCGCCCCCTCCCGATCCAACAAAAACGCCGCCAGCACCTCCTGCTCGACCCACGGGGGCATCAGCGGTTGAAACTTGCTCAGGCGGTAGTTGGGCAACTGGGCCGCGATCCGTTTCCAGAGTTCGTCGTCGCTCCAGAACTCGACAGCGGAAATCTGGTTGATGACGTCGTGCAGTCGGGTTTCGGTGACGTCTTCGCCGCGGACTCGCAGGGAGAAGTTGTCGGGAAGGACGGTCCAGGTGGGCTGGATCGATGTGATCGCGTATCGAAGGGTTGCGTTGATTCGGCCGCCGGCGAAGGTCCACCAGCGGAGTTCTCCACCCAGGTCTTCGATTCCGCCGCGGGCGAGATCGGGGATCGCGCGCATCTGGTCACGCTGGCCGGTCAGGACCGTCCTGGCAGACGAGTCGAGGTAGCCGTAGTCCTCGTCGCTTTGCAGTACCGCCAGAATCTTCTGGCAGAGCCTGTAGCCCAGGAATTGCGGCAGGTATCCGCCCCAGGTTGGCTTCTTTCCCCGGGGGGCTGGCTCGACCTTCACCTCGCGATCGCTGTGACGGACCTGCAGTACCGTCCAGGCCCGACCACCCAGCAGGAAGCAGCTCACCCCCTCGACAAGACCGTCGACGAAATCCTGGTTCAGCGTGCCAAGTGACTGACCTCCCACCGTCTGCACCGTGTAGTTCTGCGGGCTGGAGAAGACAGCGTACAGCTCCATGAAGTTCTTTCGGCCGAACCGGCGCTCGGCCTTCGGCCCCAGCACCAGCCGGCCAGATGTCAGAATCAGCGATTCGTCTTCGAGCATCCAGCGCAACAGCCGGTCGAACTCTTCACGCGAGATTTGTCGAAAATCGGGGACACGCGACAGATGCTCCCATGTCTCGGCGATCGAAACACCGCTTCCCGCCAGGGCGAGTGCCAGAATCTGGTGAATCAGCACCGGCCAGCATCGGCCGGTGACCGAAATATGTTCCACCCAACCGGTCTTCGCCAATTCGACGAGCGCGATCGCCTGCGTGACGCCGTCGGCGCTTTCGCAGAAGAACGTCGTATTGGCCGGCTGGCCCGCCCGGCGGCCGGTGCGACCCATCCTCTGCAGGAATGAACTGACCGTGTCGGAGGCTTCGGCCTGCAGCACCTTGCCCAGATCCCCGACGTCGATCCCCAGTTCCAGCGTCGAGGTGCAGACAATGCACGCGTCGGTGCCGTGATTGAATTCCCGCTCGGCGAGTTGCCGCTCTTCCTGCGAGACGGCGCTGTGATGCACGTAGACTTTGGTTCCCGCACGCCGCATGTACTCGGCGACCGACTCGGCCAGCGCCCGCGACTGACAGAAGAACAGGCTCTTCGTTCCGTGGGCGACCCGTGCCGCGTCGAGCGACAGTTCCGAAAGATCGGGCCGATGCACAATTAGCAGTTGCCGCGGCGCGGGTTGCTTCGGCGGATCAACCACCACGCCGGGCCGTTCCGACGTTCCCTTTAACCACTCCAGAATTGTCACGGGATTCCCCACCGTGGCGCTCAACCCCACCCGCTGCACGTCGTACCGCGATAGTTTTCGCAGCCGTTCCAGAACGCTCATCAGGTGAGCCCCGCGGTCGGTCCCGGCAATCGCATGCACCTCATCGATCACCACGATTTGCAGATCGCCGAACAGTCGGTGGGCATCGACGCGGGGTGAAATCAGCATCACTTCCAGCGACTCGGGCGTGGTCATCAGCAGTTCGGCCGGGTCGGCGAGAAACTGCTTCCGCTCGTGACTGGAAGTATCGCCATGCCAGACGAATCGGCGTAATCCGACCATTTCGGTGTACAGTCCCAGCCGTTCCGACTGGTTGTTGAGCAGCGCCTTGATGGGTGCGACGTAGATCGCCCCGACCCCCGCCGACTCGTGTTCGACCAGCATCGACAGCGTGGGGAACATCGATGCTTCGGTCTTTCCCCCGGCGGTCGGTGCCAGAATGACCGCGTTTTTTCCTTCCAGCAACTCGGCCCCCGCTAGCTCCTGCACGGGGCGCAGGCTCGACCAGCCCAGTCGCGAAACAATCGCCTGCTGCAGCCGGGGGGCCAGCCGGGCGAAAACGTTCACCACACGTCCTCCTGCGGGACCAGCCCCGCATCGTCCGGTTCGACCGCCACGTCGGCCCCCTGCAAGACATGTCCTTCTTCGATGCTCAATTCCGAGGGACTGAACGCATAGTCTTTCATTGGCTGGTATCCGAGATTCTCGTCGACCAGGTCCATCTGGGTCACGAACTCCCGCAGAAACTGCCGGGGAACGACCCCCACATCTCCCTTGAAGCCGCGCGTGACTTCCCCGACCAGGCGATCGACAAACGCCTCACTGATCCGGGCTTCGAGCTGAGCCTTCTCGCGTGCGGGGAACATCTCGCGCAGCCGCATCGCCACCCCCTTCAATCGCGACGCCTCGAACGGCAACAGTTCGAGCTGTGCCTGCCGAACGCTGGCGTACTTCCCCTGCTTGATGAAACGAATGCGATCGTGCAGCGGCGCCAAACCCGCCACACCATGACGCGTGTCGAAGAACTCGGGAGTGCCGGTGAAGATCCACATCAGGCCAGGATATGACGGCGCCGCGTCGGCAATCTGCCGGATGCCGTTGAGCGATTTGTGCCGCGAGTCTTTCCGCATCCGCAGAATCGTTTCGGCCTCGTCGATCACAATCACAAGCCCCTTGTAACCAGCCGCCTTTACGATCTCCAACACACCCCGCAGGTAGTCCAGCGCATCCCGACTGCCGATATCCCCCTTGATTTCCGCCGCCTTCTTCGCCGAGGCTGCCACGTTGCCGCTGCCGCACAGCCACGAGATCAGCGCCCCGGCCCCCGCCACGTCTCCCTGCTGTTTCAAATCGAAGACCGCCTGCACAACCCGAATGAAATCCTGGGGCGCTTGGCCGCGCGTCTTCGCAATCAGGTCGGCGTTCAACCGCTCGCGAACCTTGGCGTCGAAGTCGGGCGAAGACTCTTCGGCCCCCGCCTCGATCAACGCCGCCTCCACATGACCGATCCAGCGGTCGAGAATGTCTCCCAGTGCCCCCCGCGGGCACGACGCCGTTCCCAACTCGGTCAGCACCTTGCGGTAGACGTCGTCGAAGCGATGAAACTTCAGGTCGTTATCGGAGACAACGACGAAACTCGTCGCGAATCCGTCGGCCTGAGCCATCAGAACCGCCAGCCGCGCCATGAATGTCTTCCCGCAGCCGTAGCCACCCCGCAAAAATTTGATCGTCCCTTCCCCCCCGGCGGCCAATTCCAACTGTCGCTTCAGCTCTTCCTGCGGCTTGTCGATTCCGACTGCGAACGTCTCGATTCCCCGCTCGGGAACCAAACCCTTCCGCAGAGCTTCGAAAATGTGCCGAATGTCGCGGGGAGACTGGGGGTTCATCGACTCATCCAGGTCAAGCGTACGGTTTGGAACAGAAGGGAAGGAAGGTAACGAAGAACTCCGGAGGAATTCGGGGCAATTCTATGTTTGGACGCTGAATTCCGGTCGTTTCGCACCCTTCGTTTCCTTCGTTGGCTTCTGTTCAACTTCAGTTTCGTTGTATCGGTGGTGCATGATTGTGGCCTTGTTTTGGAACAGAAGGGAACAAAGGAAACGAAGAACTCAGGAGGAAATCGGGGCAATTCCGTGTCGTGCCGCTGCATTCGGCTTATCTCGCACTCTTCGTTTCCTTCGTTGGCTTCTGTTCAACTTCAGTTTCGTTGTATCGGTGGTGCATGATTGTGGCCTTGTTTTGGAACANNNAAGGAAAGGAAGGAAACGAAGAACTTCGGGGAGATTCAATGTCGGGACGCTGCATTCGGCTTATCTCGCACTCTTCGTTTCCTTTGTTGCCTTCTGTTCAAGTCTAGCTTTGTTGAATCGTTGGTGCCTGAGGTTGGTTTTCTTCTGTTCAAGGAGTGTTGGCGCCCGGCAGTAGAAGCCGGGAGATCCCGTCAACCATCTTTAGCTCGTGGAAGTTGAGCAGGAGCCCCAGCGGCACGTCCAGAAGTTTCATGTAACTGAGCAATTGTGCCTTGTGGATTGGCAGGATGCCCTGAATTGCCTTCACCTCAATAAGGAGACAACCATCGGCGAGCAGATCGAATTTCAACTTCTCCGTGAACACCGCATCCTTGTACTCGATCACGACCTCCTGCTGGTTGACTACGGGAATGCCCCGTAGCCCAAGTTCGTGCTTTAGGCACCGCTCGTAGATGCTCTCCAGCAATCCTGGCCCCATGACCCGGTGTACTTCAATGGCGGCGCCAATGACCTCACCCGAGAGTCTGTCAGCATCGGCGAATCGTGGGTGCATTCTGTTGCTTCTGGATTGGAACAGAAGAGAACGAAGGAAACGAAGAACTCCGGAGAGAATCTGGGCAATTCTATCTCTGGCTGGCCATTTCCGCTTGTCTTGTTCCCTTCGTTTCCTTTGTTTCCTTCTGTTCAATTCCTATTCTCGCCGCGCAGGTGACGTTCCATTCGGCTGGGCTCGTTCGTCAAGTCCCGCTCGTGCGAACGTAGCGTTTCTCTCCTGCCACGTTCTCGATCGATACTTGAAACGGCGCCCGGGCGGCGAACGCTTCGAACTGAAGTGCGAAACGTCGAAGTGCCCGCTGATTCCCCAGCATGGCAACCGCCTCCACTTCTGTCACCGCGCCATGCGACGCCAGATGCTCAAAAATCTTGCGAACGCCCCCTTCCGGCAGGTCGGCGAGCCAATTTCCCGGCGTGATCGCGGAGGAAGTCGCGACAGCCGTGGATTGTGAACGTTGCACATCGGTGATATCGAATCGCTTTTCGATCGCGAGCGGAGTCAGGTCGACCTCGCCGCCGCCGTGAAAAAGTTCGACCCGCACCCGCGCATCAGCCGGCCCCGATAGGCGGAAGAAGACCTCGAACGGCTCGGCGACTGTCGCGACGATCGCTCCCCCTTCCAATTTCGCCCCGCCGCGAGCTTCGCACAGCTTGACCTCGGCTTCGACATCGTCGACCACGCGCAGCCCGAGCGCCACCTGTCCCGTTCCGCCGAACTTCAAACCTTTTTGCCCGCGACCCTTTAACGTCGCCTCGATGCAGTGCATGCCGGCCACCGCGGGGAGTGCCTTCCCTTCGAGATCGTACGCTTGAACCGTTCCCCCCACCTCGGCACGATGCACCAGCGTCAGCACGGGAATCACCCGCTCCTGCAGACTGTTTCCCCCATGCACAAAGTCGCGCGGGCGGTCCCCTGTGTCGAACGGGGCCGTTGTCGCCGGCATCATCAGGTGCAGCTCGTCGCAGTCGTACCCCAGGTCGCGCAGGGGAACACGAACTTCCCCGGCATGGTCCGCGCCAATCGGCGAAATGACATGCCGCCGTTTCGGATCGATCTTGCGCCCGTGAGACTGCAACGTGGTCGCCACTCCCATAAGCAACAGAAACCCATGGTCCGAGGTGAAGACGAACCGCTGCACTCCCACGTCG
>JAPLOC010000834.1 GCA_026692825.1 Planctomycetota bacterium
GGGCGAGCCATCACGGTTCCCGCCGGTGCCACCCAGTTCGAATATTCGGTGTTTCTCCCACCATGGATGGAGATCGGTAGAACGAGCCGGACGGTGGTGATGGCGGTGGGAGAAGTCGCCGACCCGGATGGCACAAAGCACAAGGTCAGCTTCACGTCGCTCCAGCAGAATGAGCAGATTGTCGCGCTGGTCGATCCCGGCCAGCTCAGTCTCGACCTGACACGGAAGACTGCGATGGTTCGGGCGGGCGAGTCGGTGAAAATCCCTGTGCGCGTCGGACGCGGCACCGGCGTGACCGGTGAGGCGAAAGTGGAACTGGTCGTCCCCCGGCATATTCGCGGAGTCGCTGCGGAAACAATCACGCTGCCCGCCAATTCCGAGAACGGCGAACTGCAACTCCGGTTCTCGCCCGACGGCGGCGGGCCTTACAACCAGCCGTTGCTGCTGCGGGCGACGGTGCTAAAGGATGGCGACGTGCCGTTTGTCGCTGAGGCGAAGATTGAATTGGTTGAGTCGGGTGATGTGAAACGGTAGGTCGCCGTCCGCGATCCATTTGATGGGTTGTGGAATCGCGTTGGCCGCTTCCTGACGGGCGGGGCTCTGCGGAGTCGCGTATGGTTGATGACGGCGGGACGAACTTCGCGTCGCGGCAACCGGAGCGGCGAAACAGATTCTCCTTCGCGGTACACAGGTCGCGTGGCACCTCACTTTTTCGGAAACGCCGCAGGCCACTCTTTCGTCGTCCTCCAGCCGGTCGCGTCGATGCGGTCGAATTCCGCTTCAATGTCGGTCCCCACGTAGAACGAGAGCCAGCCGCGCATCAGCCGGGTCTCTCCCGGGGGACAATCGGGGAATTTCGGATCGGAATGGAGGCAAGGGCACGGAGCGTTGCCCCATGGTCGATGGCAGGGATCCCACGCGGTGATCACCCAGCGATCGCCACCTTTCGACCGGGCCGCGACATAGGGGGACCGGAACACTTTGTTATCGTTCGTCTGCTCCGCGAATTCGGGAGCCCCTTTGAGCATCACGCAGTTTTGAACCCGCAGGTCCGAAAGCGGTTCCCGCGTGCCATTGGTCAGCGACATGGTCATTCGAACGGCGTCGGTCCCCACGACGACCCGGGTTCGAAACGAGATTCCGTTCGGCAGTTTGCGTTCGAGATCCAGCGATCCGTCAGACGACCGGCTCCATTCCATGACCTCGAGATCCACTCCCGATTTCGACCAGATTGTCGGGACGTGCGTATGCGCAAGGTACGTTAACCCGAGGTTCGACCAGATCGCTTCCGGCACATCCGCGACAACATAGCTCGCGGGATCCCACGGCGTGAACACGCTGACTTTGGTTTCGCGCTGCGGATCAACTGCACCGTCCAGGAACCCGATCCGGGGATGTCTGCCCCCAGGATATGGGAGTACCAGCAGCGGAGCGTTTGCCGGCCGCGCCGGAGCATTTCCGTTTTGAATCTTGAACTCCGCAAGTGCCTTTTCGACTTCCGTGGAAGTCAGTCCGGTCGCGGTGCGAATTTCATCCAGCTCAAACCGATGGTGCCAGACCATGTTCTCCAGCCATTGTCGCAGATCTTCCCTCGATTTCGGTTTTCGGGAATTCGCGGAGGGGACATCGTCACCCAGGGCGGCAACCCCTCCCAGGAGAACGACACAAGTCAAAGTGAGAAAGCGACGGATTGTCGGAGCGAACTGGTGGATCCTGTGCATTCGAACGATTCCGGGCGAGGCGACAGCGGCGTGTGAAACAGTACAAGGGGCGGTCGATCATACGATTTCACGGCTCCGATCGCATCGGCCAGCGTTGCAATCAGACGCCGAAGTTCTATGATCACGGGCGATTTCCCACCCACCTTTCCCCCCGTCTGGCTCGCCTCTCCGGAGTGATTCCGATCGTGAGTAACGTCAACGCCCCCGCCACTGAAGCCCAACTCCGTCAGGCGAAAGAAAAACTCGACGCCCACGTTCGTGAGATCGTCGAGTGGCATTTCAACCCCGCGACCGGTTCGCCGTTCTGGCTGGAAAAAGTGAGCGAACTCGGGTTCGACCCGCGGAAGGCGGTTCAGACTTACGACGATCTCAAGAAGTTCCCGTCGTTTGAAGACGAGTGGCTGCGTGGCGGTCCGATCAGCCGCTGGATTCCCCAGGGATTGAAGGGGAAGCCGGTGTACGTTTTCGAAACTGGGGGAACCACGGGCATTCCGAAAAGCCGGATGCAGATTGACGACTGGAAGACCGACTACGAGTTGTTCAGCCACACGCTTCCCGACGAGCACTTCCCCAAAGGCTCGAACTGGCTCATGCTGGGCCCTTCTGGACCTCGTCGGTTGCGGCTGGCGGTCGAACATCTGGCGCAGTACCGCGGCGGCATCTGCTTTTGTGTCGATCTCGATCCCCGGTGGGTCGTGAAGTTGATCAAACGCGGAAACATGAAGGAAATGGAAGCGTACCGCGATCACGTGATCGACCAAGCGCTCACCATTCTGTCGGCGAACCACAACATTCGCTGCATGTTCACCACCCCCAAGCTGCTCGAAGCCTTGGCGATGAAGCTGATGGAGAATGGCTCCAGCATCAAGGCGAGCGGCATCACGGGAATTTTTTCGGGCGGTACCGAATTCACTCCGCAGTGGTACCGGTTCGCGATGGACGAGCTGCTGATTGATCCCGACAATCCCTCGTCGGGTCCGGTCTTTATGACCCCCACGTACGGCAACACCCTCATGGGTTTGGCGTGCGGCAAGCCATTCGATCCCGCCGACAACTACAAGATCACCTACTTCGCCCCGCAGCCCCGGGCAGTGATCGAAGTGGTGGAGTTCAAGGACTACAACACGGTGGTCGGCTTTGGCCAAACCGGTCGTGTGAAGTTGACGACGCTCACGAAGGAAACGTTCATTCCTGGATTTATGGAACGGGACGAAGGGGAACGCGAGAAGCCGATCGAGAAATTCCCCTGGGATGGAATCAGCGGCACACGCCCGTACCACGAGTTTGCCAAGACGACCACGGTCGGCGTCTATTAGTGAACCAACCGTCGGCCGTTGCCAACTGAGTTGAACACACCGTTCTAACCTGCCAATTTCGTTTCGTTTCTCGGAGTCCACGACTGTGGTTGAGATTCCCGTCATTCGCTGGGGCAAGCAGTACGACAGCCTGGAAAAACAGGAGGTCGTGCATTTTGAAACCGGCGAAGTGCTGGCGCAGGTGCATCAGGCCAACGGCGGCATGTTGAAGATGGACCGCCGATTTTCGCAGCGTGCCCGTGACGTGCTACGCCAGATTCCGATCGACACGCTGATCGAGATGATGGCCAAAGCGGGTGACCTGTACCTGAACGCTACGCTGCCACTGGGGAACGGAACCCAGTCTCCGGCGGAATTCTGTCGCATGCAGTCGGCGACCACCGGACTCCCCGAACACATGTCGGCCTTCAACATGAAGAAGAACTTCTTCGTGTTGACCCACATGCGGGAGATTCTGGAGGCGCTGACGCGCGGTCTGCCCCTCGACATTCTGACACGCGGCTACGGCAAAGAGGCCCGTGGGATCATGCTCAGCTACCAGGCGAACAGCCCGACGCTCGGCATGGTGTTGCCCTCGAACTCGCCTGGCGTGCATACCCTGTGGATGCCGGTGATTCCGTTGCAGATCGGGCTGGTGTTGAAGCCTGGTCCGCAAGAGCCGTGGACGCCTTACCGGATGGCGGAAGCGTTCTTCCAGGCGGGGATTCCCCGTGAAGCGATCTCGATCTACCCCGGCGGACCGGAAGTCGGGGCTGCTGTGATTGAGTCGTGCGATCGCACGATGATCTTCGGTGGAACCGCGACAGTGGAGCGCTACCATGGCAATCCCCGTGTGCAGGTCCACGGTCCCGGATTCAGCAAGATTCTGCTGGGGGACGACGTGGTCGACCAGTGGGAAAAGTACATCGACCTGATGGCCGACAGTATTTATCTCAACAGCGGCCGTGGCTGTATCAACTGCTCGGGGATCTGGGCGTCGCGACATACCGCCGAGATCGCCGACGCTTTGGGGAAACGGCTCGGGCCGATTGCTCCCTTGCCAATGACCGACTCCAAGGCGAGCTTGGCGGCGTTCACCATCAAGGGACAGGCCGAGGCGATCTCGGCCCAGATCGACGAAGGGTGCAAGCAGCCGGGCGTGACAGAGGTGACCGCGAAGTATCGTGGTGGAGACCGCTTGGTCGCGCATGAACGGTGCGACTACCTGCGTCCCACCGTGATTCATTGCACCAGTCCAGAACCGACGATCGTCAAAGCGGAATACATGTTTCCGTTCTCGACGGTCGTCGAATGTCCGCAAGACAAGATGCTCTCGCAGATCGGTCAGACGCTGGTTTGCTCGGCGATCACTAAAGACCCGAAATGGTCTCAACAGTTGCTGGATGCGACGAACATCGACCGATTGAATATCGGCGATGTGAAAACGATTCAGTTGAACTGGCTGCAACCGCACGAAGGAAA
>JAPLOC010000835.1 GCA_026692825.1 Planctomycetota bacterium
ATTCGTGGGGGTGATATTCCAGGCGAGCGGTGGCGTCTGTTTCCCCAGAAACGTCAGGCGAAATGTTCCGCCCGATGGTTCCCCTTCGATCGTCAGCTTCTGGATTTCGTTGCTATCTGCAATCTCCGTGATGATGGCATCGGTCGGCGATTCGTCGACGCAGTTGTCCAGCAGAATCACACGCAGCGGGTAATTGGTCGACTCTGGCCGACGGCGGGGCGAGAAATCCCCGGGTCGGGATTGCTCCGACAGTCGCACGGCCCGTTGCACGCGTGCCCAGGCCGCTTTTGTGGGCAGTACGGGCATCGTTATTCCTGCGTGCGCAGTGTGCCGGCGAGAGTGGCATTGTTGGCCAAGAGCGTCCCTCCGGTGCGGTCGATGGAGCCGACAGTCACCCCCTCGCCCAGTTCGAGCGTTCCCCCACGCTGTTGGATTGTCGCGAATTGGGCGGTTTGTCCCGGGCGGATCGCGACTCCGACTTCCCCTTCCAGAACAATCAGCGTGTTCGCGGCGTTGGCTCCCACCAGCTCGACGGCGTTTCCGTCGTTGTCCGTCGATCCACCAGTTTGGTAAATCGTCACGGCGGTGGCGGCCGTGCCGGTGTCGAGACGGAATCGGCCGGCTGACGGTCCGCTTCCCTGCCCGATCGTCACGGTGGTGACGTCCAGCTCCAGCGACGTCGGCCGGTACTCTCGCGCGTCGACCGCGCCGAAGCGATCCGGTAGCCCCAATTCCCCGGTGTAGCGGCTTGGGCGCTTCAGGCTGTTCAGAGCGACCATGACGGTGTGGGTGCCAGTTCCCGCGCCGGTGATGTTGACCGGCGTCCCTCCGAGCGTCGCGGAGAGCTGCAGGCGGTTATCCGCCAGGGCGGTCGCTGCGGACTCGACCACGTAGTAATCGGTCCCGGCAGCCAGGCCACCGGGCAACGCCCCGCCGTAGTTCTTGACTCGCACCTTCTGGCCGACGCGAAAGATTTTGGGGTCGGCGACTGTGAGAATGTCGGTCGTGGCGTCGGCGGTGAACGTCGTGCGCTGGCGGAGGCCATACCGCAGGTGGGTATCCCCTTCGAGAATCACATCGTCGCTGGTCTCAGGGACGCCGAGGGGGGTCCAGTTGTTGGCGCAATCCCAATGTTCTGGTCCCTCCGATCGCGTTTGCAACGTCACACCGACGTTGACGCCCCCTTGCGTGGTTTCCCCGATCGTGATCGTCCCGTTATTGAGGGACGGCGTGGCGGTCATTTGGGCCAGGTTGCCCAGCGACTTGGCGAACGTGGCGGTGATGGCGGCTGGGAATGGACCCCCGGCACAGACCACGTTGCCCGCTCCGACCGCCGCGAGGGCTTCGAGGGCAGTCTGCACGGCACCGGCTGCCGCGTTCCAGGCGATCGCGGAGGTTGTGGTTCCCAGTGTCAGTGTCAGTGTGCCACCGAACGGGCTGCCGTTGATCGTCACGCGCTGAACTTCGGCGACTCCCGTGACGCCGGGGGTTGTGCGGTTGACACCTACCTTCAGCCCGCTGATGTCAATCGTCATCAGCAGCTGGTTGACGCACTGCAACCCGTTGCCGCTGAACGTGACGGTGACATTGGTGCCAGGGAACGCCCCCCCTCCGCAGGTCACCCCGCCTGTTCCGATGTTGCTGAGGGCCTCCAGGGCGGTCTTGACGTCGGCGGCGGTGGCGTTGTACGCGATTCCCGCCGTGGTCTGGCCGCTGAAAGTCAAGGCGAACGATCCCGCCGACGGCGTACCGCTCAGAGTGATCGTCTGGACTTCGTTGGTACCCGTAGCGAACTGGTTTACCTGCACGGTACCGCTGTTGTCCTGAACCCCTCCCGTCAGGTGCATGAGGCTGGGAATCAAAGCGTTGGTGGCGGCGATTCCCGCCAGAGCATTGATGAATTCGATCCGCCAGGCTTTGTAACCGGAGGCTGCCGCGATGACTGTCACACTGACATTGGCTGATCCATAGATTGGACCGAGCGCAGTTTGCATTTCGGCGGCCGACGTCGCCCCGTTGAAAATCCCAGAGTCCGTGTAATTCACCGCTCCCGGAAGTCGGGCGATGAATCCATCCGATCCCGAATAGACGTCGGGGATGATGAAGTCCTGTTTCATGTTTTGGCCCGTGACGCCGGCCGTTGTCTCAGCGACTGTCCCGTTCAGCGTACCGCCTGTGAGCGACCCTCCGTTGCCAGTCAACAAAGGCAACGACAATCCTGCCAGCGATCCCTGGAACGTGATCACGACGGCGGTACTTGGGAGAGCGCCACCGGACGTATTGACGTTCCCGGTCCCGATGGTGGCCAGTCCCTCCAGAGCGGTTTTGACTGTGGCGGCGGATGCGTTGTACGCGATCGCCCCGGTTGTCGCGCCCGAGAACGTCAGGGTGAACGTGCCACCGGTCGGGGATCCGTTCAGGCGGAGGGACTGGACCTCGTTGGTACCAACCGCCCCGTTGGCGATGGTCTCGATTGTCACAGTGGCGTTCCCGCCGGTCAGGCTGGCGGGATTGCCGGTGATCAACGGTTGATCGACACCGGCCAGCGCCCCCGCGAACGTGACAACCCACGGGCCGCCGGCCGGGCCAGTGACCAGGGCTTCCGACACGCCGATATTGGCGAGGGCTTCAAGGGCCGTTTGGACCGTCGCGGCACTCGCGTTGTACGCGATCGCCCCGGTTGTCGCGCCCGAGAACGTCAGGGTGAACGTCCCCCCGGTCGGGCTGTTGCCGATTGTGATCGTCTGGACTTCGTCCGTCGTGCGGTTACTGGCATCCACTCCACCGATCGCGACCGAGACAATGAACGGCACACCGGCCGTCTTGGCGGTGAGAATCAAATCGTTACCGCTGGCGGAGGCAGTGATCTCGGTGAATTCGTCGAGTTGCGAAATCGCGTTGACCGGGTTCGATGTGCCGTTCCAGGTGGCGACAATGGTGGCGATGTCCCAGGCGGAGAAGGCGAGCGATTTTCCGTTGATTGCCAGCGACACCGGGCCAGTAGTCGCGGGCTTTGCGATCTTGGTCACCTGGGCGACAGCGGGAGCGTCGCCCCGAAAAATGCGTTGGGTCATGTCATCACCTCAAAGGCAGATTGTTGAACGGCAGCCGGTTCCCAATTTCGAAGGGCAGGAAAATCAGCTTGTCCAAGTTCTCTTCCGGCTCATCAATTCGGCGTCCGAATTTGTCCAGCCAACTCGGTTCGGTGGAATCCTTGCCATCGATCTTGATGCGGCGGGGTTTCTTGGCCCGGTTGGCTTTGATCGCTTTCGCAGAGGCTTTTTCCGGGTCAAACCCGGATTCGTATTGGACCTCGTAATACGATCGATTCGGTTGGTAGTGCGTCCAACCCTCGGGATTGACCTCAAACTCCATCGTCAACACCGAGTAACTGATGTTCGAGCGTTCATCGATTGGGCCAATCATGATTTTGGCCTTGAGAATATCTGGCCCGAACGTCACCCCACGAATTCGGACGGCATCGGAGTTGATCGCGTTCTGGTACTTCAGGAGGTACAGAGGAAACGCAGGAGGGACGTTGCGCGTCCCCTTCAGGATCGGAGCCGAGTATTCCTCAATCGGCGGCGGATCGTCGAATACCGTCCCGGATGTCGACAGGATCGGCCGTCCCTTGCGATCGCGGAAAACCGGTCGTTGGCGTTGGGCCAGTTGTGACATGTCCCAACTGGTCGGTTGGGCGAGCGGGTTTGATTCCTGATCCTTGGCCATGGTCGACCAGGTGATTGAGATTTCCCAGACGCCCGGGCCGACACGATGCGGGGAGTACTCCGTCACCAACGCGTTCAGATCGTCGGCGTAGGGCTGATACATGGCAAACTCAGGATGCGCTTTCAGAATGACAAGGTGCGTATCCTCGAAATCTGTTTTCGCCTTGTAGCGGCGGGTGTAAGTCCGATCCTCTCCGCTGTACTTGTTTTGTTCCTCATCAGCCAGTTCGCACCAGTGGAGCATCACAGGTCCCCCTTTTTGGCGATTCCCGCTGCGACTGTGTCCCGTTTGGGGGAGAACAGCTCGAAAATCTGCTTGATGCCTGCGACCGACCGCGCCGACTCAAACCCGACCCCTTTGACGGACGCCTTGGCCCCAGCGGTGGCGGCTGTCACCTCGGGAGCCATCAGGATCCTCCCGCCTGGGGTGGCTGTGGCGGCGTCGGTCTCGACCGCGTTGGCCTGCCCAACCAGTTCGGCCAATCGCTTTTCGGCCTGGTCGATCTTCGTCTGCTGTTTGGCGTCGGCCTTCTCCGCCCATTCGTCCCAGCTCTTCGCAAAGCCGACGGTCAAATCGATCCCGGTCAGGGCCATGAACGGCTCGGCGACTGCGTTCACTGCCCACTCCGCCCCTTTGACCATCGACACCAGGAACGACCGCCAGAGCGATTTGAGGGAGCCGACCCCGCGGGTCCACGCCACCTCCATACCCGCCCAGAAGATGTCTTTGGCGAGTGCCAAATCTCCCTTGAGCAGCGCCGACGCCATTCCGCCGACGGTTGTTTTCACGACTCGCATCGTCGTGGCAAATGCCTCCGCGATCCAATGGGCCGTAGCGCGGCCGGAATCGGTGAACGTCATCCACACCGTTGTCAGAGCGGCGACCAGGCTGATAATGATGCCGATCGGGCCGGTCAGTACCGTGAACGCGGAGACTGCGATCGGTGCCAGGACGGCCCAAGCTGCAGCCAGGGCGGAGGTAATGGTGAGCAATCCGCCGATCGAAGCGGCGATCAAGCTCATCACGCCCCCTACTCCGATCAGCACCGCCCCGAACGCAGCCACGCCGGCGGCCACTGCGGCAGCGATCTGGATGGCCTGCTTATGCTCCCGGATCCAGCCCGCGACCTGCGACGTGGCATTGACCACGGCATTCGCCACCGTCGTCAGTATCGGAGCGAGTGCCGACCCCACGGAATTGAGGAACCCCTTACCAGACGCCTGCAGGTCGTCGAACGCGTCCCCCAGCGTAGCGGCAGCCGATACATCTTCTTCGGACATCACGATTCCAAGTCGTTTCGCCCGTTCCTCCAATTGCTGATACTCGCGCGAGAGGGGAATCAGCTCTGCGCCTGATTTTCCGAGGATCGCCAAAGCGGCCTGCGTCTTGCGGGCCGGATCGTCGACGTTGTTCAGCGCGGAGGCGATTTCGCGGAACTGATCGGCCACGGGCATTTGTTGCAGCTTGTCGGCCGACAATCCCAGTAGATTCAGGGCGGCTGCCGACGCCTTGCCCCCGCCGGCAGCGTCGGCGATTACCTTTTGCTGCTTGATCAGGGCTTTTTCGAGGGTCTCGACACTCGATCCCGTCCGCTCACAGGCATAGCCGAGACTGGAAATATCCTCCGCACTGGCCCCCGTGCGCTGGGCGATGTCGTCAATCTGGCTCCCCTGATTTGCGAAGCTCAGAGCGGCGGCTCCGAGCGGGGCGAGAGCGGCCGCCCCGGCAGCCAGGGCCGCTTGGCCGATACCCGAGACATTCTTGGCCCACCCCGCCAAATTGGTTTGCCAGCCGCGCAGCGTCCGCCGCAGTTGCGAGTCTTCCGCGAACAGCTCAATGAAGGCTTTGCCCGCTCGAATTCCGGCTGGACTGGACACGTCAGATTCTCGCGGAGTTGGGGAGTGGTAGAAACGATTTCAGGACGCTGATGTCGGCCTTGGGCAGGTTGTCCGGACGATCCATTTTGTGGGGGTTTAGCTCGTCAGGGGAGACAGCCGTTGTGCGGCCTGGCTGGCTGTTGATGATCGTCGCCATCAATGCCGCAGTCCGTGCCCACGCTCGCTCGGACCGTCCCAACGCCATCCACCGGATTTCCCTCCAGCTCAAGGGGCCGGGATCGACTCCAATGGACCCGGCCTCTCGGTAGAGAGTTTCCCAGCGTTTGGCCGGGTCCGTCGACGTCTCCGAGACTGGGCTATCTCCAGCGCCTCCGTCGCAAGTGTATTTGGGTCGTCCAATAGTAGCTGGGCCTGGGCCAGGGCGCAGGTGCAATTGACCGTTTCGATTGTCTTGTCGATCGCGTCCGCCATTTCCGGACGGCCCCACTGCCGGAAAAAATCGGTAAGTCCTGCGAAGAACGCGTCACGCATCTGGCACGCCGACCCGCCGTCACAGGACAACAGGAAGTCATCCACCGATATGCCGGCCGTTTCCATCTGCGGCGCGAGGCACTGGAATACGACTTCCGCGATTAACATTGGATCCGTGTAGAGCCGGGTCGACAATGGCGGCTCTCCTTCGTCGATCATCATTAGATCGATGTTCAGCACGGTACGGACGCGTTTCAGCGTTGAGACCGTTTGTTTCAGCGACCAAACTCGCCCCGCAGTATCGCGGAACGAGTCGGGGGCCGGTTTGGAGGAGGCTTTCATTGGGCGGGCTGCGGGTTCCGTGAGAGGATGTCGGTCGCCAGCAGGGCGATGCGCGTCGCCAGCATCGCGACCGGAGTGGTCGGATCGAGTCCCGCGAGTGAGTCGCGGAGAATGGTCGCCGTCTCG
>JAPLOC010000836.1 GCA_026692825.1 Planctomycetota bacterium
GCGGTTCATCGAATCGGGCTGGTCGGTGAAGAGCCTGCACCGACTGATCATGAACTCCGCCGTCTACCAGATGGCGGGGACCGCCAATGAAGAGGCGGCGCTCGCCGACCCGGAAAACCGCCTGATGTGGCGATTTCCCAGACGGCGTCACTCCGCCGAGGTGTTGCGCGACACGCTGCTCGCCACAAGTGGTCGGCTCGACTCCCGCATGGGGGGAAGAACTCTGCCGATTGACAATCACAAAATCATGTCGACCGATGAAATCGCGAAATGCAACCAACTGTTCGCGCAGCCCCGGCGAACAGTTTATCTCCCGGTTGTTCGGAGTGGACTCGCCGACGTCCTCGCCGATCGGTGTTTCCAGTCGGCAGACACCGACGAGGCCCGAGTGACGCAGCTCTTTCGCACCGTGTTCCAGCGATTGCCGACGCAAATGGAACGTCAGCAGGCACAGACGTTACTCAACGATCTGAGTTCGGGCATAGCTCCCGAAGATGCAACGCGTCGTGAGGCGTGGATTTCGTTGTGTCGCGTCCTACTGAGTTCTAATGAGTTCGTATACGTCGATTGATTTGCCACCGCGCCGTTGCCACGAGTAGTCAACTGCCACACGAACGCGGGAACGCAGGATTGCAGCGTCGCCCGGTCAGCCCCTGTGGATCACATCCGGCCCCTCTGTGCCAGCGGTCTTTTCGTAGTACCCTCCACCCGCTTTCTTGTACTGCGTGAATCCCTTCGATTCGAGGTTTTTCGGGGTCAGCAGGTTTCCTTTGCCGATTGCGTGCGAGACCGCCGAGAAGATGCGGTGACACGGCTGTTCGCACGTGGGGCACTGCGTCAGTGGTTCGGCCCCCATCGATTGCATCACCTCGAAGCTGCCGTGGCACTGGTCGCAGCAGCCGTTGTCCGGAGCGTATTCGTAGATCGGCATGTCAGTCGTGGAATCGAATCATTCAAAGAACACGGGTCAAGAACCGCACGGCAGACGATTATAGCGTCTGCCGGTGTTGTGTGAGATCTCCGCGCCGGTCTCGCTTCTCTCTGCGTGATGAAATCGACAACCATGGCCGGCAGCAGTGTTCCACCTGCCGAGTGCCGCGACTTAGAGTCCTCGGCACGAGCTTCGCCCTTACGTGACTCGGTTCCTCGACAAAATGTCATGCCCCGCGACCGCGCTGGCACGCGGGGCAGTAGAACGTCGCGCGTTGTGCCTGCACGATCCTGCGGATCGGAGCGGTACAGCGGAAACAGGGTTCCCCTTCGCGGGCGTAGACCTGATGCGCGTTCTGGTAGCCGCCCGACTTATTCAGCGCGTTCCGATAGGTTCCGTCGGACAGGGTCGACCCCTCATGCAGAATCGCCGACTCCAGGATTTCCCGGGAACAGGTCGCGATCGCCAGGATTTCCCGCCGAGTCAGCCGATGCGCCTTGCGACGGGGCGAGATCCCCGCCTTGTGCAGAATCTCGCTGGCGTACAGATTGCCAATCCCCGCGACCCGTTTTTGATCCAGCAGCGCGACTTTGATTTCGCGTGAGGTATCCCGGCATAGCGCGATCCAGTCGGCCTCCGTCATTTCGAGCGCGTCTACGCCGAGAAATTCGTTCCCCAAAATTCGCGCCAATTCGTCTCCCTCCAGGAGAGACACGGTTCCCAGTCCCCGGCGGTCCCAGAACCAGAGCGATTCGTAATCACCGCCATCGTCAAATCGCCAGACAACACGCAAATGTCCCGGATCGGGCGGGTCGGATAACAGCACCAGCCCGGTCATCCGAGGTTCGATGACGAACGCCGCTCCCCCTTCGATGTCGATCACAACCCGCTTGGCGCGACGGCGCACATCGACGATGCGTTTTCCAACGGCGGTCCGAGCCTGTACCCGCAATGCCGGTTGCATCGAGATCGGCCGACAGGAATTTGGGCAGGCCTCGAGTGCCGAAATCACGCGACCAATAACGTGCGGCCGAACGCCGCGGACCATCGTTTCGACTTCGGGGAGTTCAGGCATCGGCGGAGCCGCTCAACTCGCCAGCAACTGCTGCTCCAGCGCCTGCACCAGATCAGACATTCGCCAGGGCTGAATCGAGACCACCATTTCGTCGTTCTTATCGAGCGACGATTGGACCTTCTTCTCGGCCGACATCACGGTCGCATGATTGCGGCCGCCGAAGTAGGCTCCGATTTCCGCATACGCGGCCCGCGTGTGCCGGCGAGCGAGAAACATCGCCAGCATGCGCGGCTCAGACACCGTTCGCGTCCGACGGGCCGATCGCAGATCCTCAACGGTCACACCGAATGTCTCGCAGACGACCCGCTCAATATCCGGCAGCCGAACGACGCGAACGCAGTCCCGTTCGATTTCCGAAACAACCTGACGGGCAAGGCTGACATTGACCGGCTGACCCGAGACACGATGCAGGTTGCGGAGATTGTACAACGCTCCTTCGAGTTCGCGGACACTGGTTCGCACCTTTTGCGCGATCACCCGGGCTGCTTCCGGCGGAAGCATCATCCCCAGTGTCAGCGCCTTGCGGGCGACGATTTGCTCGCGCGTCGCCTGGTCAGGTGGCTCAATGCGACAGGTCGTACCGGCGAGGTAACGGGTTTGCAGTTCAGGTCGTGTCCGCGACAAAAGACGCGGGTGCCGGTCGGCCGCAAGGACGCAACGCCTTCCCGAAGACTCGAGCTGTTGCAGCGTATGCAGAAACTCCTCCTGCACGCGCGGCTTGCCGTCAAGAAAGTCGACGTCATCGATCAGCAGCACGCCGGCCCCACGCAGCTTCTGGCGGAACGCGGGCAAGCCATGAGAACGCAGGGCGCTCGTAAAGAGATTCGTGAACTGCTCGGCCGTCAGCAGCAATGGCTGTTCGCCATTCGACTGTCGCCGGAGGGCATGAACGATCCCTTCCAGGAGATGCGTCTTCCCGGTGCCGGTCGGACCGAAGACGTACAACGTGCCGCGGTCGCCCGGATCGCGACCGACGAAATCGAGGGCGGCGGCGAGCGCGGTTCGCGCCCCGGGACCGTCGACGAACTCGTCGAGTCGCGCCAAGCGGCGCTGCGTTCGGGCGGCGGTCTCGGGTTCGTGTCGGACTATGTTCGACGCGTCCGCCGAAGGTGCAGTCCCCCCCGGTGTTCGCGCCTTGGGCAAGGGAGGAGTCGCCGGGCCAAGACGAGGCGCTGTTTCGCCACGTAGATCGCCCGATGTGTCCTCCCCTGAATCCCCCTTGTGTGAGGTCTTCGCCGTCGAGGCGACCATCAGTTCAAATTGCAGAACGACGGCAGGTCCGTACACAGAGCGCGCCGCATCGAGCAGCGGCTCACGGTATCGGGACTGCAACAGTTCCATCAAGAACGAATGATCGACGAGGACGTGAAGAACATCATGCTCAAGGCGGAACCGCGCGTGGTTCCGTATGAAGGCATCATAGTTTCGCGTTCCGAAGCGATCAATCAGAGTCCGTTCAAAGGACTCGTCATGAGTCGCGTCCAGGCTCGCCGCGGGCTGCTTGTCGCAGTTCGGAAAACCGGGTTGCATCGTGCACCCCCTAACGCGCAGACCGTAGGCCCGGTTCGACGTGAAAACGACAACATGGCCGTCCCTAGCCCAATTGGGAAGCCCCCTGCCTAATCGTCGGCAGACGAACCCATCCAATGGAGGCGCAAGACCACCCGTGTCGCGACGTGTCGCCTGAACGCAGGTCGTCGCGTGCGGTATGTCAGTAGAGAAATCCTACCGGCCATCGTTTCAACGGGCACCAGAAACTTCGCACCCGAAGCTTCACCGTCTTGCCGCTGGTCGGTTCCAACTCACTCGGTAAGTCGAGAGGATACCCGCGCCAACGGGGATGTCAAACCTAAAAACGATTCTGCCGCAAGACATCTTTGAGACCCCCGTCCACCGGCCGATTTCCCTACAAAATCGGCCGGTTTTCCCCACTCGCGCTCACTTCGCCCAACCCCCCGTCTGGGGATATCGTGTGGCTTCCTCCAACCCCTAGCGGCGCTTCTTCTGATTGGGGTTGCGGCTCGCCGGGTCGGGCTTTTGCGCCGCTTTCAGCAACGCCGCCCACAATCCTCCCGCCTCTTCTTCAGCCGGCTCGTCTTTGCCACTCGGACGCCGCGCTGGCGGGTCCGCGGGAATCACGATCGGGTCGGCGGCCGATCCCGCACCGACCGGCTTCTTCTTGGGCAACAGCAGCTTCTCGGTAATCCCCCAGGCGCTCGACACGATGAAGTACACACACAGCCCGGCGGGGAGTTTGTAAAATACCCACAGCATCGCGACCATCATGAAGTTCATCATCTTCATCTGCATCGCCTGCTCTTCATTCGCCGGCGGTGGAGCGAACAATTTCTGCTGCAAGAGTTGCAAAGACAGCGACACCACCGGCAGCAAGTTGACCGTCTTCCAACCCAAAAGCGGAATCGTGAACGGCAACGTGAACAGCGCGTCGGGAGCCGCCAGATTGTCGAAATACAAAAACGGAGCCATTCGCAGGTCGACCGCGTGCGTCAACGACTGGTACAGGCCCATGAAGATTGGCAACTGCAACAGCGCCGGCAGACAGCCCATCTGGAACGGCTTCACGTTGTGTTGCCGATACAGTTTGTGCATCTCCTGCATCTGCTTCGCGGGATCATCTTTGTACCGCTCTTTGAGCGCGGCCGTCTTGGGTCCGATCTCCTGCATCTTCGCCGCGTTCTGCGCCTGCTTGATCGAGATCGGAACCATTACGCCGCGGACGACAATGGTCAGCATGACAATCGCGACGCCCCAGTTCCCCGTGAGCGATTGAAACAGGACCAGCAACTGCATCAGGTGACGGGCGACCCAGCTTGTCAGTCCTCCCATCCACATGAAGTTGCCAAAGTCGATGATGCCACCAGCCAGCGGCGGCAGGACTTCATCCCGTTTCGGGCCGGCGAACAGAACGTACTCGTGAGTGATCCGGTCGGCTCCGTCTTTGTCACCCGCTTCCGCGAGCGCCAGCGGGACCGACGTCAATTCCACGCTGATCTCGCTGGCCGACGCATTGGTCGCGTTCTTCTGGCCGATCAGTGTCTGCCGCATCGACTCAAGATAGGGGTGATCGATCTGATTCCCCTGCGGACAAACCAGCGCGGCAAAATATTGCGCATCAAGTCCGATGTACTTGACCGGTTTCTTCCACTCTTCCGTTTTGCCTTCGGCGATTTTCGCGCCGCTCAGCAATTGATGATTGACATTTTCGGGGCCGGTGAGAAAGCCCGCGACCACGTCTCGAAACTTGGACGTATTGTCTTCGTTTTCCAGAACGAGTCCGGTCGGTCCCTGCAACACGTAATTGACGACGCGTTCCTCGCTCCCCAGATTGCGGAATTCCAGTTCGACATTGAGCCCGTAGGCGGCCGCCTCGGGACGCTCCGCCTTGGGGTCGACCTTTTCCAACGTGTATTTCTTGCGGACCCGCAGACCGTCCGCTTCCAGTTGGAACGTGACGGATGAGTGCGGCGCTTGCGCCGGTTCGAGTTCGACAACTTCCCAGTCGAGCTTGCGGAGCTTGGCGCGAAGTTGCGGAACGGCCAACTCCAGCGACCGGGGACGGACTTCATTCGCCCCCAACACCATCAGTTTTTCGTGGGGCGGGACGGTGCTGATCAACCGAGGGTCAACCATCTCGATGTCGTTGACCGCGGCTCCCTGAGAGTTGAGATGCACCACTTGCCGAAAACCGACCGCGGGATCGGGCGAACCCAGCTCCACGATCCGATTGGGGTGTTTGGGAAGCTCGGGCTTCTTTTTCGCGGGTGGAGCCGCGTCGCCATTCTCCTTGGGTTGGTCGGCAGCCGCTTCGCCGTTCCCGTCTTCCGCTGGGGCCGCGACCACCTGGGCCGGCTCACGTTCGGGAGCATCCTCTGCGTCTTCGTCATCATCCGAGGCGACGGGGTCGAGCTTTTTGACCGGTTTTTGGTCCTGGCGCGCCTCGGCATTCTTCGCGGGGCGGGCCTTCTCGGGGAAGAACCGCGGAACCACGAAGAGGTACCACACTCCACAAACCAAAATCGACAGCGACGTCGCCAACAACAGGCGCTTCTGTTCCATTACACCACGAGGATCTTTGGGAGAGGCGGGGTCGGCGGAATCGGGCTAGCGCCCATCCAGCAGTCGATCCCCGAGAAAATTGTCGAGTTCTGGAACGGCGTAAATCTTCGCGCGAGTCGTTTCGATGTCGTAGGGAACGCGCTGAAAATGCACGTTTCCATCCCCCACCACAACGTACGAAGAACGCGAATCACCATTCCGCGGTTGCCCCACGGAGCCGACGTTGATCAGTAGCTTCTCAGGCCCCAACTGGTACCGAAAATCGATGTCTTCCGGACGGAAGAACTTCAGACTTTCGGTGAACACGCCGGGAACGTGAGTGTGTCCCTGGAAACAGTACTTCGCCACCAGGCCGAAGATTCGTTCCATCTTCCGCTGGTTGTAGATGTCTTCGGGGAAGACATATTCGTTCAGTGGATTGCGGGCCGACCCGTGAACGAACAGGAATTCCCCGTCACGTTCCACGCGCGGTAGTTCACCCAGATATTCCCACCGCCGTTCGTTCCCTCGGGGATCACCTTTTTCGAGTTGATCGCGCGTCCAGAAAATCGCCCGCTCGGCTCCCTGATTGAATCCCTCGGGATCAAACAGCGCTCCTTGATCGTGGTTTCCCAACAGGGCGAGTTTGCAATTCTGCATCACAAGGTCGATGCACTCGCGGGGGTTCGGACCGTAACCCACGATGTCGCCCAAGCAATAAATCTCGGAGATCCCCTTCTGCCGAATGTCGGCCAGTACGGATTCGAGGGCTTCGAGATTGCCGTGAATGTCGCTGATGATCGCTTTCAAGGACGCCAAGCCTTCACAACAAGCAGACCGGACGCCGGCCCGGGGCTACCAGGGGAGGGAAACAGACGAGTCTATTTTAGAGTCTGGGTACCGGTCAAGTATAGCGGATTATCTCGTTTGTGAGACGCCCCTGTGCCGAACCGCCGCCAGCCCCAGCAGCCAGACCGTCGCCCCCCACCCCGCGAGTCGTACCCCCGAGTGCGGAAACACCACCGCCGCCTGAAACCACATGAACGCCAGATAACCGTCGACCCCCCGTCGCCAGCGATTCAGCTTACCCAAACAGTCCGCCGTCCAGATCCCCAGTGTCAGGAAATTGAACACAATTCCGATTCCCGTCGTCACGCCGGTGGCGGCGGCTGTCTCCTGTGCCGTGTGGTCCCACGCTTTCGACCAGCTTCCGTGATGGATCACGCACCAGACGGCCATCACGTGGGCCCACAGCAGCACACACCCCGCGATCCAGCACATTCGGATGGCACGTCGTCGACCAAGCTGCGGTGACGCCCCCCAGAGCCGCAGCGACATCGCGACGCAGTACAAGAGCGCCGAAACGTGAACGGTGGTGTGAGTCAAGCCGTAGGTCGTCATGGATCTGACCTCCACACTTGCAGACCGGGCGCGAAAGATCAAGAATCGCGGTTCACCGAATACACAGCCCCACGATTCTCTGGTCACGCCAGAGTGAACCGCAATGTCTCATCACGCTTTGCTCCGCGAACTGCAACTCAAGAACTCGTCGAAGATCATCCTGCTGGTGGCA
>JAPLOC010000837.1 GCA_026692825.1 Planctomycetota bacterium
CCGCTTGTCAGTGGTCGCGGCGGCTTGCCTTCGAGGGACGGCAACTGATCGGCGCAGGAAGCGGAAACCCGCAACGAAATTCCAAGACGCCAGGGGCCGAAACCGAAGACAATCAACGCCCCGCAGAATCAAGACGCGTGGGACCACTCAAATCGGGCGCGCGTTTCTCAAAAAATCCATAATTCCCGGGCAGATTCCGCCACCAAATTGACTGTCTCAAAAATGCTGCGACCGATCCCAAAACATTCGAAAACCCCGATCTTGCCTCTCGCCAATGGAGACTTATGCAGATTTTTTCCTGGTCGGATTTCCTCGTCACTGGCCATGCGCTCATTTTGGAATTCCAAATCCCGAATTGGCAAGCGCGATGCTCGGGGGATAATCTGACTCAGTACCACCAGGTTCCTTCTCGAATCCAGGGTTGACCGCCACGTTGGCAAAGGCGGTCAGACCGATCTTTCCAAACCCAGTGAGAACCCGATGAATCCACGACAACTCCCATTCCCCCCGGCGTCTCGGGTGAATGGAACCATCCAACCGACTCGCAATGGTTGAGTGGATCCATCCAACCAAAACAGGATTCTTGAACCCCACCAGTGGTATCAAGATTCGCTCTTCGGTCTATTCGGGCAATCGAAATACCCACAGCGCGACCGGAACAAGTGAGAGTTCCATGGCGATGTAAATGAGTAGGATTGTTGATGGTCGCCCATCGACAAGCAGGCTCACCAACCGGCCAATCACCAGTCCGCCGGCAAAAATCGCCGTGGTCAAAACTGCGGTATTGCGGTACTTCGGGTTGAGCGTGATCCACCGACAAAGTCGACTCGTTCAGAAATGTTTGTGCGAACCAGGAGGGAGAGATGCCGTAGAGCAAGGCAATGATCGAAACGACAACGAACGCGAGAATCAGAAACGATTGTTTAATCTTCATGGGATCCTTCGCAAGCAGACATTGGAGAGCCTCGATCTTCGTGGTCATCGAGCTGCCTCAGAATTGGCAGCGAGGAAGGACGAATTGACCTCAGATCGAGGGCGAAAAACAAAAAAACCTACGGGGTGGCAGCATGCGACCGCCACCCCGACCTGAGAACTCTTGGTTTACCCCCTCACCGCGCGGGGACGGGGAGCGAATCAATCCACTCCCGCAGGAACTTCGCCGACTTTTCGTCCACGACATTCGAACCGACATGCGGCATTCGCCCCAGTCCGGTCTTGGTCATCCGGTGCAGAATCATGGACCGGCTGGCGTCGCCCGGAACGAGGATTTTCGGGTCGTTGAGGGCGAAGGCTCCGTGATTGGGCTTTGTGTTCACGATTCCGAGTTCATCAATCGGCAACGTGGAAAGGAGCTGAAATTCGGCGTTGCCGCCCCCCCATTTCATGTGACAGTGGGCGCAATTCGCCTGCAAATAGGACCGCGCTCGCAACTCCAGCGGCTGTTTGTCATCCCGGTAGTCGACCAGCCGGGGGAGGTCGGCGTGGGGTTTGGAAGGCTGCTTTTTGAACAGTCCCAGTTTCGCGAAGACGTCGATCTGATTCGACTTCACTCCGCCGCCGTAATCGTGGTCGCGATTCAACTGCAGGGTGTTGACCCCCAGCGCATACTTCGCCGGCATCGTGTGGCACAACGTGCATTCACTGCGGCTGGGAAAATGCCACACCTGTTTACGCTGCCCCCCCGGGGCCTCTGCATCCTGAATTGTCAACTCGCGATCCAGTCCCGGCTCCTCCAGCAGCACGGCGTCGGTCTGCTCGTCATTCCATAGGTACGTGAACCCCTGCCACACTTGATCCCCCACCTCTTCGCTCCCCGCGAGTTGCTCAAACAACATGATGCGGGTCTCAAGTCGGCGACGGCTCGCGGGATTGCCCGCTTCCATTTCCATCGAAAAGGTCTTCACGGTCACCGTCTTGTCGGGGAAACGCCAACCGCGCGGCGCTCCCGGGGCGGGCTGCGGGTACTCGACGCCATCGAATTCAATTTGTCCATCCCCTGGCAATGCCAGAAAACGCTCCTTGATCGCATTGTCGGACCACAGTTCAGCGTTCACCGAGTACGGAATCAGGCCGGCGGCGGGAACGTGATCCTTCGTCGACGCGAAGAGTCCCGTTTCACTCAGTTTCCTGGGAAAGTCGGCGGCCGTCGACTTCGCAGTGTTCGGAGCGAGTTCGTAAAACGTGCCATTCATGTAATCAACGAGGAAGATCTCGCCGGCATCGTCTTCCGCGAACGTGACAATTCGCAACGGCGTGTCGACCAGCTCTTTCTGCCAGACAACCTTTCCATCGACGTATTTGAGCGCATGCACTTTCCCCGTGTCATAATCGCCGTAGACGTAGGCACCGCTCAGGTCTTTGTGCTTTGTCCCCCGGTAAACGAAACCGCCGGTGATCGAACGGAAGTCACTGTGCGGGTGTTCAAAGATTGGCTTCAGGATCGGGGAAGGGCCCAGCGGCCGCTCGGGGCGGAACGGGTGGTTGCCTTCAGAAACGCTCCAGCCGTAGTTCCCCCCTTTTTCGATCCGCAGCACCATTTCCCACAAATCCTGACCGACTTCGCCCTCCCACAGGTCTCCGGTCTGGCGGTCGAAACTGTACTTCCAGAACTGCCGCAGTCCATAGGCGAAAATCTCGCCCCGCGCGAGGGGAGATTTGACGAACGGATTGTCGGCGGGAATCGCATAATTCCCCGCAGCCGACTTGTGATCGACGTCAATTCGCAACAGGCACGCCAGCAGATCACTGAGATCCTGCCCGGTCTGCCGCTCGTCGGCGATGCCACTGCCGTCGCCACACGCGATGTAGAGAAATCCATCCGGTCCAAACGCCAGGTTGCCCCCATTGTGCCCACCCGAAGGCCATTCGATCACAATCTGTTCGCTGGCGAGGTCGACTTTCCAGTCTCCTTTGCGATCGACCGTGAAGCGGGAGACCCGGCTTCCCTTGGGAGCTCCTTCCGTCGGGTCGGCAATCGACCTCACATACAGGAAGCCGTTCTTCACACCGTAGACCGTGCGGCCGATATCGCCAATCGAAACCGCGTCGGCATCAACCCGCATCGCGATCGTTTTCAGAATCCCCTTGCGCTCGGCGACAACAAACCGTTTCGCTCCCGGAACGCGATTGATGGCGACCGGCTCGAACAATTTGACCTTGGGAAAGGTCTGCTTGACCACAAACGGTGCCGGGGGATCGGGACTGCCGACGACGCGCGACCCCGTGAACGGAACACGCTTTTGCGTGTCAAACGCCGGACGAGCGACGGGGTCGGCAGCGGCCGCCAGACTCGCCAGACAGGCCAGAATCAGCGGAACATTCGTCAGGCAGAGTGAGCGCACGGCAGAATCTCCGAACGGGCGGAAGGAGGTGAA
>JAPLOC010000838.1 GCA_026692825.1 Planctomycetota bacterium
ACAGCCAGAAACGCAGGGCGGCGGCGCGCAGCATCGGCTGCCATGCCGTGTGTTCTTCTGCCGTGAACGGGCGCACGGCGGGGTAGGCGTCGAGCAGGGCGCGCACGCGCAGCGCGTCGAGCACGCCCGTGTCCAGGTCCACGCACCAGTCGTTGACGGTGACGGCGACGTCGAACAGCCAGGTGTCGCAGCCGGCAAAGTAAAAGTCGAAAAAGCCCGTCAGTTGTTCGCCGTCAAACATGACGTTGTTGCGGAACAAGTCGGCGTGCACGGGACCGCGCGGAATCGCAAGATCTGGCTCTCCGCGAATGGCGCGCCCGCTGGCGTCGATTCCGATTTGCTCGACTTCGTGGCGGTCTCTTTCAGATCCCGCACGAGCCGGTCCGCGAGATCGCCCGCCTGGGCTTCGTCGGCGGTCTCCCGCAACGAAACGATCGCCGGGTGAATGGGCGACTCGTCAAAAAGTGCCACCCATTTCTGGAGCGTTTCGTTGTCCAGACGCCGGTCGGTCGCCACGACCGTCGTCGTGGGGCGATTCCCTTCCGGTCGCGCGGTCGAACAGGCCCACGCCGCCAGCAGATAGTCTCGCGTTTCTTTCGCGATTCGCTCGCGGAGGGAGGCGACGTACGCCCGGTCGACATGGGTGGCGATTTCCAGGGGCAAGGCGGCGAGCCGGGCTTTGTCGCGAGCCGAATCGGCTTCGATTTCCCTCAGTTTTTGCGGAGCCACGAGCGGCACGCGAACCAGCGGCGTGTTTCCCTTGATCGGACTGGGAATGAGCCGGGTGCTGAAGAAGATCCCCGCGAGCGAATAGTAGTCTTCAATGGAAATCGGGTCGTACTTGTGGTCATGACAGCGAGCGCACCCCAGTGTCAACCCCATCACCGACCGGCCCAGAACATCCACCTGGTCATTCACATAGTCGGCGATCATCTGCGTTTTATCGACGTCGCCGGGAACGAAGTCGGCAATCGCCAGGAACCCGGTCGCCACCAGCGCGTCGACATCGATTTCCGCAGGATCAGCCGGCTGCAAAACGTCTCCCGCCACCTGCATCGCGATGAACTTGTCGTAGGGGAGGTCACGATTGAACGCCGACACCACCCAGTCCCGATAGCGCCACGCTTCGCGAAAATCGCTTTCGACGGGAAGCTGGATGAGGTCGCGGGCGTCGGCATAGCGGACGACATCGAGCCAGTGCCGACCCCACCGTTCACCATACTGAGGAGACGCTAACAGCCGTTCGACGACGCGCCCATACGCGGCACCGGAATCGTCGGCGAGAAACTCCGCCATCGCCTCGGGTGTCGGAGGCAGCCCGATCAAGTCGTACGTGACCCGCCGCAGCAGGCCGCGTTTGTCCGCGGGAACGGCGGGACCGATCTTTCGGGATTCCAACTCCCGCAACACGAACGGATCGACCGCGGTCTGGCACCAGCCGGCGTCCACGACTTCTGGTGACTTCACGATCCTCAGAGGTTGAAACGCCCAATGGTCGGCCCCCTCAACGACCGGCTTTTCTGACCGCGTCGTCGAATCCTCTGCGTCGGCCGGCACCCGCCAGGCCCACGCGACCAGGCCGAGCGCGAGTGTCGAAACAAAAACAATCAAGAGCGGACGCATGCGGCGAATTCCTGGTGGGAATTTCAGCGTAGGTGGTACGGACGTGTATGTCGCGGAATTGTCGCGAGCCGGTACGGGAGACGCCAGCGTATGTTCACAACCTGCTGGATGTGACGGTTCGCAAGGATTTTCGACATCGTCCAAAATCGCGGATCGTCTGATTAACCCCGCTTGACTGATGTCGGCTGCGCGACTCCCCCGCGCCGCCAAAGGCCGAAACCCTTGAGGTACAAATCGCGAACATCCACCCGACTGTCATCCGTACGCAAGTAGAAGACACCAAGATCCAGGAGGATCTTGAGGAGTTCTCGTCCCGAAGTCTCGGGCGGCCGGTCGCCGGTATCGCCCCATTCAATCTCAAGTAGGGATTGCAACTTCGTGCGAACGATTGGCACCTCGGGCTTCTTTTGCTGGAGGGCTGTTCGAACACTCTTGATCCAGGGAAATTCCTCTTCGAGTTCTTGAACTCGGCTTTCGGAAACCCGTTCAATCGCCGCTCTCAGTGAGGTGTGATGCAGCAACGTGGGCCACTCCGCCTTTTGGTGGTCGGATTCAATCTCCGCGGCGAGTTCAAAGAGCCTCACCATGGATCTCGGCAACACGCGGCCGTTGCCATCTTGAAGGTGGTTTGGGATCCAGCGATACGTCTTGCCCTTATTTGGATTTTTCCCCATGTTTGGGCCGCAGAGTCGGTCGACAAACAACTGCAATTGGTCATCCGTGAGACTTTTCGGGGTCCAACCCAGGTCAAGATCTTCCCGCAACGGCAAATCAGGACTGTCGAAATGCTTCCGAAGAACGCCCCCCTGGTTCATCATCCGTTTGATCACCAGCGTATACAGCAGCCGAAATTTCGTCCA
>JAPLOC010000839.1:0-1431 GCA_026692825.1 Planctomycetota bacterium
GGGCGACCCCTACCCGCTCTCCCAGCACATGAAGCAGAGCAGTGCCTCAACCGAACCCCCCGTTGCATCACCCCACGACTCTCCCTACCATTCCCATCAGCGTTTGTTGAATTCCCACCTGTCCACCTTTGGCCCGTCTCACCGAAGGTTCCTGCCTGATGTGTTCCAGATTCATGCGATTCGTCGCTTCACTTCTTGTTTTCGCAGCCGTCACCAGTTCGGTGGCCTCCGCCGCCCCGCGCCCGGTTGACTACAACCGCGAAATCCGTCCGATCCTGTCCGACCTCTGCTTTAAGTGTCACGGTCCGGATGAAAAAGAGCGTAAAGCCGGTTTGCGGCTCGATACCAGTGAGGGGGTCGTAGCCAAACTCGAATCCGGAGCGGCTGCCGTCGTTGTCGGCAAGAGCGCGGAAAGCGAGTTACTCCAAAGGATTCTGTCGACTCGACGAAGGGGCGACGATGAAGGGGCACTGGGCGTTTATCCCGCCTGTCGCACCGACCGTTCCTCAGGCAGTCGAACCAGCCCGGGCGAGAAACCCCATCGATCAATTTGTGCAGCAACGCCTGGCTCAGGAAGGCTTGAAGCCCTCCCCCGAAGCCGACAAGACGACCCTCATCCGTCGAGTGACGCTCGACCTCTCGGGCCTTCCCCCCACCCCCGCCGAAGTGGATGCGTTTCTAGCGGATACGAGTGACGACGCTTACGAAAAGCTGGTCGATCGGCTGTTGGAAAACACGCGCTACGGGGAACACCTGGGGCGTTACTGGCTCGACGCCGCCCGATACGGTGACACCCATGGACTGCACCTCGACAACGAACGGTCGATGTGGCCGTATCGCGAGTGGGTCATCAAGGCATTCAACCGCAACCTGCCGTTCGATCAATTCACCGTGGAACAGCTCGCGGGAGATCTGCTTCCCAATGCCACACTCGATCAACGTGTCGCGACCGGCTTCAATCGCTGCAATGTTTCAACCAGCGAAGGGGGCTCGATCGACGACGAAGTTCTGGTGCGGTACACCGTCGATCGCGTCGAAACCACCGGAACGGTCTGGATGGGGCTGACGCTGGGCTGCTCCGTCTGTCATGACCACAAATACGACCCGTTTACGCAGCGCGAGTTCTACCAGCTCTCGGGGTTCTTCAACAGTTTCGCCGAGGCGGCAATGGACGGGAATGCCCTCGGGCCTCCGCCGATTCTGAAAGTCCCTCAACCGGAACAGACCGCGAAGATTGAGGAGATCAACCAGCAAATCGTGTCGACGCGCGCCAAGATTGGCGAAGAGTTGGCAAAGATCGAATACGTCGACCCAATGCCCACCGCGGCCCCGGCCCTGGAACCCAAAGAGTTCGTCTGGATCGACGACGACCTCCCCCCCGGCGCGAAGGCTCAGGGAACCACTCCCTGGGAGTTCGTCGCGAAAGCAGAC
>JAPLOC010000839.1:1494-2481 GCA_026692825.1 Planctomycetota bacterium
TCGGCGAAGGGGACAAGTTTTTCGCTTACGTTTATCTCGACCCCGCCAATCCGCCTCAGGAGATCATGCTGCAGTGGAATGACGGGGGATGGGAACATCGCGCCACCTGGGGTGGAGACGTCATCCCCTGGGGAAGTCCCAATTCCCCCAGCCGACTGCCGATGGGTGCGCTCCCCGAGACCGGGAAATGGATCCGGCTGGAAGTCGAAGCGGCCAAGGTGGGACTCAATCCCGGCGCGGTGATCAATGGCTGGGCATTCACTCAGCATGGAGGCAAGGTCTATTGGGACAAAGCGGGCATTGTCACCAAGACACCACAAGCGGGCGAATCGTTTGAATCGCTGCTCGTCTGGGAGTCGTTCGAACGCTCGCAGACGAAATCGACGCTTCCCGGCCCCATTCAGGAGGTGATCAAGTCCGAGGCCGACAAGCGGACTCCGGAACAGCGACTGCAGATTCGCAATTACTTTCTGGAAAACGTCTACGCCAAGACCCGATCGACGATTCAGCCAATTCAACAGGAGGTTGCCGCCCTCGAGAAACAGCGTGGCGAGGTCGAAGGCTCGATTCCGTTGACGATGGTGACCGCCGAAATGGCCCAACGCCGCGACGCGTTCATTCTCGTTCGCGGTCAATACGACAAACGGGCCGATAAGGTCGAACCGGCGACTCCCGCTGCGCTCCCCCCGATGCCCGCCGACGCCCCACGAAACCGGCTTGGCTTCGCTCAGTGGCTTGTTTCGCCGCAACATCCGCTGACGGCACGGGTCCCCGTCAACCGCTTCTGGCAGCAGTTGTTCGGAACCGGAATCGTCAAGACGGCGGAGGACTTTGGTTCTCAAGGGCAGGGGCCCACGCACCCCGAGTGGCTCGACTGGCTGGCGACCGACTTCGTCGCCAATCGCTGGGACGTGAAGCGTCTCATGAAACAGATGGTGATGTCAGCGACTTACCGGCAATCTTCGAAGGTGTCACCAGAACTCGTGC
>JAPLOC010000840.1 GCA_026692825.1 Planctomycetota bacterium
ATTGGGATGGGTTGCTCTGCGAAATTGCCCCGACCTTCTCCCCAGTGACAGACAAGGTCCGCTGGCCGCGCGGCCTCAAATGGCAATGTAACGCGGAAAAATCGCAATTAAAGAAAGCTCGCGGCATAACGTCACTTTGGGCTGACGCAGTTCAGCAGATTCCGGCGGGAGAGTGGGGGTGCGTCTATATCGCCTATACGGAGAGCATGCGCGGCGCCATCGCCGACGCGCGTACCCAGCATCTCCTCGATGCCGTGGGGAACAAGAAGCTGTACCATCGCGATTCCGTTCGGGTGCCGCTCACCGTGATTGATCGCCTTTATCCCCAGGCACTTGGCAACGGCGGCCTTGAACTGATCGAAAACGTCGTCCCAATTGCCATGGACGGTTACGATTTCATGCTTGAAGACTTCCCATTGCGGCTGTTCAACGTCAGTCCTTCGGACTGATTGTGTGGAACGTCGAACGAATGTGCCAGTTTTCTTCACTTAATCCGGACTCAATTGTTGAAACGCGTCCGGAATAAGTTGAGCAACACGTCACGGCAAACCGCAAATGTCCTGAGCAATCGCTCTTAAGGTGACTTGTCGCCCCGACTTCTCTCGGGACTCCAAGCAGGCTCAGCGGTTGCATACAACTGAAAGATGCGGATAACTGAATCTGCGTGCGATGCTTCTTGATGCGACCCTATCGGCTCAACAACGGTTACCAGTACCGGTTCCACCCAGGGAACGTGGTTGGGACCAGAATGTTCGACGGCTGGCCGATTCCGGTCAGGAAGTCGAGGTAATCGCTGGGCAGCGACTTGGGAGTGTGATTTGTCGGAAGTCAGCGCTCGAAGAGCATGTAAACCACCATAGCGAGCGCGGGGACTACGAGCCGATGTTTTACGCGGAACTGAAGGGAACACACGGTGTCAGGCGAATGTAAATTCGGGAGGTGAGGTAGGGCATGGCGACAGGACCGGGGAGATCGTTCAAGATGGGAATCCTTGAATCCTGGATTCGGCTGCCAGAACTTTGCGATTGCAGCACAGGACTCGTTCCGATGACAACTTAACTCCAATCCAGCATCCGCCCAATGTATACTCCTCCGCTCTTAACAGACTCGACAAGGCATGCGGCATCGGACACGGATGCCGTTACCCCCCATTCATTCTGGCGTCCGGATGCGGGAGGGTTTGGCAGCGTCTGCTCGAGCTACAGCATTTATCTCGCTTCGAAGTGCGAACCAATTGACGATAAAGGCCACAACCGCCGGCAGAGTCTGCATCCAAAGCGTGACTGGATTCGGAAGCGTTAGCGCGCCGAAAATACCAGCGATTGTCACGCAGGCCAGAAAAAACGCACGGATCTGAAACTGGTTGGATGTGGCTCGCCAGCCCCAAATCAGGCCGGCCGCGAGGAACCCGTTGTACAACCCGGCATTTCTCACGATCGGGCTGGCGTGAACGGCTTGGCCGTCGGCAAACCCCAATTTGTTTTCGAGTTTTGACAAAAGCAGTGGATGCTCGGTGGGAAACATTTCCCCAGCCACGATAGCCAAGTGAATGAAAGCAACAACGACGATAAGACCAGCGGCGACGTGGACGGCTTTTGTCGTGGCATCAGCCTGTGCGGTCCAGCCAGGCGCTTCAAATTTCTCCTGCCCCGGATGTCCATTGTTCGGATAACGATGGAATTCATGTGAAACAGAGTGCGCCGTGAGCCACCCGTCAAATGTCACACTGTCGGCGATCGGTACAATTCTATCGTCTTCACCGTGGTGAATCTGCACCGGGCGAAGCGATCCGGCGACGGTGGACGTAACGCTCGATCCCATCTTTGCCATGAATCCGAAGAAATCCACAACAGCCTTAACCGACGGACCGGCCGCGGCTCTAACGACAAGATGACCGCCCAGAGAAAACCCTACGAAGGCCGTGTGACCAGCTGCAACTCCGGAAATCGTCTGAACGTGAGAAACCGCATCATTCAGTGCGGCGACCCAGTGATCAAAGCGCTGCTGAGCGCCAAACGGCTGAAAGACAGACTCGAGCCCGGGACCCGTTTTGGTCGACGCGAAATAATCTGGTATCATGGCGAGCAACCCGTTGACAGCCAGTTCCGAGCAGAAGTCGCGGATGATTCCGTCGAAGGGGGAATTCATCGCTTCAGTTCCATATGCCACCACCACCGACGGCCATTCTGTGCCCGAAGACGGGATAATTAGTTCTGCGGAAATAGACTGACCGTTCGAAAGGAAAGCCGTTGAATTCATCAACGATGATCCCTGACTGTGGTTAGATTTACGGTACCTGCTATGGGAGACCAGCTCCACTTTCCCAGTATGACGGTCTGTTTTGCAACTTCAGTCCGACAGAAGGTAAGCCCCCATGCATTCCACCCACCCTGCACCCTTCCTGGGAACTGCCGGGTGAGCGCCCCTCTCGCCCCTTCGATTTACTCGCATTTCCGCCGCCAAGTAGGGATTGCACCCATTCATGCTCATGGCGAAAACATCACGAGACCGCAGAGAATCGGGTAACCGTTCACACCCCGACCTGACGGTCGGTTGAAATTGGTCTTTCCGAAAACGGCGATTTCGGCAAAATTCCGGGGTATGCACAGGATTCCCCCCGAGCTTTGGAAGGAGTTGCGACCTGAGGTCCAGGCGATCATTC
>JAPLOC010000841.1 GCA_026692825.1 Planctomycetota bacterium
CAAAACCCGCCTTCAAATAGAAGTCCAGGGCCTGCGGATGGTCCTGGGTACAGGTATGTAGCCAGACGCGGTTGGGCCGGTGGGACCAGGCGGTCCTTAACGTTCGGCTGAGAAACTCCCGACCGACTCCGCGTCCGATGAATTCGGGCATCAGGCCGAAATACTTGATCTCGACTTCGCCTGCGATGCGACAATCCAGCTCGGCGTAGCCTGCGGGGCAACCACCGACATACGCCACCGAAACATCGACTCGGGGGTCAGTGATGATCTCCCGCAAGTCGTCGTCGGAAATCTGTTTGCGGGCGACCCAGTTCCAGGGGCCACCCACCGATTCAAACAGATAGCGATAGAACGAGACCGTGGGAGGCGTCGCCCGCAGCACGAGCAGATCGCTCTCGGTGGATTCCATTCCCGCCGGGGGTGACCGCATTTCAATGTAGTGGGTCGTGAGGGGCATGGGATCACTGGGCTTTGGGCCGTTTCAAGATCGCCCGTTCGATCGTATTGATCGCCCGCATTCCCGCGCTCTGGCCTTTCACATCGCCATACGCCGTCACAACCTCCCAACCCTGGGCGGCATTCTCATTGAGGATCTCTTCGGTCGCACGGACGATCTTGTACTCCCAAATGACTTTTACCGGTTTCTCGACGTCCTGGGCCTGAGTTGTCGTCCGCGCCGGGTTGTTCACGAACAGCGCGACAGCGAGGACGAGGATCGAGGCGGGGAGCCAATGAGACTTGGACATTCGGCGTGTTCCTTGCGAAGCGAGGGGGAGATTTGTCGGGAGACTTTACGTGAGGAGTATTCTATTGAATTCAACCAGCCGCCAGTACATTCGCAACGAATTCCGAAACGAACACACGATTGACACACCCCACGTGTCCCGCAAAATGAAAACTCCCCGCCATCTCAAACCGCCAGGGAATCTCACGCAGTTGACCGGTAGTCAGAGTGCCGTCGGCCGTCTCAGGCGAGTTGGGAAGGTCAAATCCACCGGCACCGGCGCAAATCACGTGGTGTCCGTCAACCGAACCGAACAGGAGCGTTCCTAATCCCAGAAAGAACCAATCGCCACAGGAGCGGAAATTCCAGATTTTCCCCTCCACACATTCGAGCGCCCTCGTCAGGTTGTAACCTGGGGAAATGGCCGCGTTCAACAAGACCACCGAGGTGACCGCCACATCCTCCGGCAACTCCTCAAGCGCCAGCACCGCCAGCGCCCCTCCACCCGAATGTCCCACCACGACCCGGTCGGCGATCACTCGCGACTGTTTCGCATGCAAAGTTCGGCTGCGCAAATGAAACAGCGCGAGGGGAAACCAACCGGTTGTCCAATCGTGAATTTCGATCGCCAACCCGATGCCCGCATCAACCAGACCGAGCGCGATGTCCTGGTTGAGCAGGCTCTCACCCTCGATTCCAGGCAGGACGAGTATCAATCCCCGGTCAAGCCGATCGGTCGACCGATACGGAATGAAACGCCAGCTCAGCAGTTTCCCCAGTGGAAACAGCAATCCCGAAAGTGACGAGCAGATTCCGCGCACGAGACGGCGCATGTGTGACTTTGCAAAACACGCTGTTGATTGTGAGTGGCCCCTCAAAACTACCCGCGGGAACCAACGATCAACCGTTGAGCGGAACGCGGGACGTCGTGCATTTCCTGACAGGCCATTCCCGCCTCGGCGAACATCGAGCTGTACTCTTCATAAGTGTACGCGTCCCCTTCCGCCGTGGTCCCCAGCATGGTGAAGGCGAATTCCGCCGGCATCGGAGGCGAGACGCGATCGGCATTGGGCACGAATTCCAACGTGAGGACGATACCGTTCGGTGCCAGCGCCCGCTCGACCCGTTTCAGGAAACCGACGCACGTCTCACGCGAGAAGTGGTGCAGAAAGTTCGTCACCAGAATCAGGTCGTAGGGACCGCCGTAGTCCATACCCAGCGCATCTCCCGGCAACAATTCGTGACGACTGGCGATTCCCGCCGCCTGGGCGTTTTCTTCGGCGACTTTCAAAACGGGTTCCCAGTCCAGCGCGGTGATTCGCGCCTGCGGAAGTAGGCGGGCGACCGTGATTCCAAACAAACCATGCCCGGCCGCGACATCGAGGACGGTCGCCGCCTGGG
>JAPLOC010000842.1 GCA_026692825.1 Planctomycetota bacterium
ACCAACGGCGATGGCGTATTCGACAAAAGCACCCTTTTCGCCGACAAACTCTCGTGGCCCACCGCCATCTGCTGTTTCGATGGTGGGGTGTTCGTCGGGGCGGCTCCCGAGATCTACTATCTCAAAGACACCAACGGAGATGGCAAGGCCGACGTTCGAAAGGTCGTCTTCAATGGCTTCGGACGGGGCAACGTCCAGGGGTTGTTCAACAGCTTTCACTGGGGATTCGACAACCGGATTCACGGCGCGACCTCCAGCTCGGGAGCCCAGGTCCGCCGACCCGACGACGAAGCGGCCCCGCCCGTCAACCTCAACGGCCGGGACTTCTCGTTTGATCCGCGAATCCTCGACATTCGCCCGGAAAGTGGCGGTGCCCAGCATGGGATGTGCTTCGACGATTTTGGCCGCAAGTTCGTCTGTTCGAATAGCGATCACATTCAACTGGTGATGTACGAAGACCGTTACATCGCCCGCAACAAATCGCTTGCCGCCCCGGGACCGCGCGTCAGCATTGCCTCCGACGGTCCCCAGGCCGAAGTCTTCCGCATCAGCCCGGTCGAACCGTGGCGGATCGTCCGGACGCGGTTACGTGTCTCGGGCAAAGTCCCCGGTCCCATCGAAGGGGGCGGGCGGGCTGCCGGCTACTTCACGGGAGCCACGGGGGTCATGCTGTACCGGGGAGACGCGTGGCCCGCCGAGTATCGTGGCCAGGCATTCATCGGCGACGTCGGAAGCAACATCGTTCATCGCAAGAAACTCGAGCCGAATGGCGTCGCGCTGGTCGCCAATCGAGTCGACGACAAGGTGGAGTTCCTCGCATCGACAGACACCTGGTTCCGTCCCGCGCAGTTCGTCAACGCCCCCGATGGGACACTGCACGTGATCGACGTCTGTCGCGAGGTGATCGAACACCCCGCCAGTCTTCCGCCCGCGATCAAGAAACATCTCGATCTCACAAGCGGCCGGGACCGCGGTCGTCTGTACCGGGTCATCCCCGACGGCTATAGCCAACCGAAGATCCCCAAGCTGCATTCCGCGACGTCCCAAGAATTGGTCGCCGCTCTGGAACATCGCAACGCCTGGCACCGCCTCTCCGCCCAACGGCTGCTCTACGAACGGCAGGATCGCTCGGTGGTCGCCGACCTTGTGAAACTCGCACACGATTCCCAGCTTCCGGAGGGGCGACTCCACGCTCTGTGCGCACTGGTTGGCCAGAACGCGTTGACTGCCGAAGTCGTTCTCGCCGCGCTCAGTGACTCACACCCTGGCGTCCGCCGGAACGCGGTTCGGCTTTCCGAGCCGTTGCTCGCCGACTCTGCCGAGCTGCGGCAGCGGTTGCTTGCCATGGTCGATGATCCCGACCTGCTGGTGCGGTACCAGCTCGCGTTCAGTCTGGGAGAGATCTCGGTTGGCCCTCGGGCCAAGGCGCTGGCGCGAATCCTGGCGAAAGATGGAGCCGACCGCTGGATTCGACTGGCGTGTGAAAGTTCCCTCGCCGAAGGGGCCGGGGAAGTCCTGGCGTCCCTGGCGACCGATGAAGCGTTTCGCAAGCAGGCACAGGCGGGAGCGGTTTTGGCGGAACTGGCCCAGTTGGTGGGCCTGCAAGGGAGGTCGGAAGATGTCTCGGCGACGTTGACCGCGCTCGACCGGTTGCCAAAGGAATCGACAGCGTTGGCGGCGGGAATTGTGGCCTCTTTGAGCGAAGGGCTTACGAAAAGCAATTCGCCGTTGCGGACACGTGTCAGTTCGGATCCTGGCAAGGCGAAAGAGCTGCTGAGTGAGTTGCTGGCGAACGCCCGGAAACTGGCGGCGGACGCTGCCCGGCCGGAAACCGAACGGGCCGACGCAATTCGGACGTTGGGTCTGGGGGAATTCGCCGACAGTCAGAAGCTGTTGACCAACCTGCTCGACAGTCGCGAGCCGGCGGTGGTTCAACTGGCGGCCGTCGCAACGCTGGGTCGGTTCGCCGACCCAGCGATTGGTGGCATTTTGGTTGACGCGTGGCCCGGGTTTGGACCCAAATTGCGACCGACGGCGTCAGAAGCGATTTTCTCGCGAGCCGACTGGCTGGTGGCGCTCTTGGACGCGGTGGAAAAAGAAGAGATCCCGGCATCGGACCTGGAACCGAGTCGATTCAAATTGCTCGAATCGCATGGCGACCCCCGCGTCCGAGAAAAAGCGAAACGTCTGGCGAGTCAGGTCAAGCTGGGGAAGCGGGGAGACGTTATTGAAGCGTACGCCTCCTCGTTGAAGCTGAAGGGAGACGTCGAGGCGGGACGAAAGCATTTCCAGAAGACGTGTGTTGTCTGCCATAAACTGGAAGGAGTGGGTCACGAGATCGGTCCGAACCTCGGGACAGTTCAAAATCGGGGAGCCGAGGCGATTCTGGTGAATCTGCTCGATCCCAATCGCGAAGTGAATCCGCAATTCGTCAACTACATTCTGCAAAACAAGGCGGGGAAGTCGATCACCGGGTTGATTGCCGCCGAGACCGCCACCAGCGTCACCCTGCGGCGACAGGAAAACCAGACCGACACCGTGTTGCGAAGTGACATCGACGCGCTCCGCAGTTCGGGGTTGTCGATCATGCCGGAAGGGTTGGAAAAGAACCTCGACCAGCAGGCGGTGGCCGACCTGATCGCGTACCTGTTGTCGCAGAAATAACGCGTCTTGACGCTTGTTCACCACGGCAATACAATCCAACGCTTGCAACTTGAATTTCGAGCGTAGGGTGGGGATGTGGCGAGTCAGCCGACTTCGCCCCGCCATCCCCCCGATTACGCTCGGGCCTAGAACCTACCCACGGACCGCCTCTCGCGACAGACACTATGGATAGCCAGCATCGGCATGAATTGCAGACTTCAGAAATGGAGAAGCTGCTGCTTCGTTTGAACACATTTCTGGAGAAGCACGGGAATCGGATCTCGATCGGGATCTGCGTGGTCGCCGCTTTGGCGGTGGCTGGGATTCTCTACCAGCGCAGTGTGAAAGCGAAAGAGCAGGGGGCCTGGGCGCAACTGGCTGTTTCGTCGGGGAGTGTTGAGGATCTGGGCGATGTCTGGGCGAAACACCCCGACACGTCAGCGGCTCCGTGGGCGCGACTGCTCGAGGCGGAGCAGCGGCTCAGCGCCGGCGTGAAATCGATGTTCCTCGATCTCGAAGCGGGAAAGAAGGACGTCGAAAAGGCCCGGAACAGCTTTGAAAAACTGGCAGAACAGACGAGTGTGCCCAACGAAGTGCGCGAACGCGCTCTTTTTGGGTTGGGACGAGCCGAGGAGTCGCTCTCTGACGGGGAAACTCAGGATGCGGTCAAGGCTTACAGTCGACTGCTCGAGAAGTTCCCGAATTCGTACTACAAAGACGACGTGAAACAGCGTCTCGAAGCTCTGAAAAAGGGGGGGGCGGCTGAGTTCTATCAGTGGTTCGCCAAATTTGATCGCCCGAAGACCAAGGACCGTTCCCCGCATGATACGGGAATGGGGGGCGGGATGAGCGATGACGCGCTGAACGAAGCGATTCGCCGAATCACCGAACGGGAAGCGGCTGAGAGCGCGGCGGGCAAGGGGATCGATGACGCCGACCCGACAGAATCGGACAACGAACCGAAATCCAAGGGAGGACTCACTCCGCCCGCCGAAGAGGGGACGGAATCTGACAAGGTGCCCGAAGCCACCGAGTCGACGGACGCGGCGGGCGAGTCCGCCAAGCCCGCGGCTGACGACGTGCCTGCCACGCCGGCGGAAGAAAAGCCGGCCACCGAGGCGCCTGCCGAACCGGAAGCGAAACCCGAAAACCAGTAGTCACTGGCACCCCGAAACGTCAGCGGTCGCCATGAGCGAAGAGCTCTCCACCCAGCCGGTGGTGCTGACAGTCGAGGCGCGAGCCCACGGCTGGCGGGTCGACCATTACCTCTCGCGGCTGTATCCCAATTACAGCCGCGCGCTGTTTCAGAAGGCGATCGAACAGCACGCGGTTCAGGTCAATGGTCTGCCGGTCAAATCAAGCCGTCGGCTGCATGTGAACGACCTGCTCTCGGTCCGGCTGCCCGCGCTGCCGGACCAGTCGGTCGCTCCCGAAGAACATCCGCTCGACGTGCTGTTTGAAGATGATCATCTGGTGGTGATCAACAAGGCCGCCGGGATGATCACGCACCCTGGCAAGGGGCACTACACCGGCACGCTGGCGGCTGCGTTGCAGTTTCACTTCGACCGCCTGAGCGACGTCGCCGGTGAGGATCGGCCGGGGATTGTGCATCGTCTCGACCGCGACACTTCGGGCGTGATCATTGTCGCCAAAGACAACCAGGTTCATCACAAACTTTCCGAGCAGTTTGAACGCCGCGAGGTGCGCAAACAGTACGTCGCCCTGGCCTGGGGGGTGGTCGATCGCGACAGCGACTGGATCGAAACCTTCATCCGGGTCAATCCGCGGGAACGCGAGAAAATGATGACATGTGAACCGACGGTTCACGGTCGTCCTGCGAGTACATTTTTTGAAGTCATCGAGCGGTTCTACGACTTCACGTGGATTCGGCTGTTTCCGAAGACCGGGCGGACGCACCAGTTGCGGGTTCACCTGAAGCACCTGGGACACCCGATCGTCGCCGACAAGCTGTATGGCGGCCGCGACGAATTGCGGCGGTCGTACCTGGCGAAGCGTGGATCTGGCAAGATTTCGCGATTTGTCGCGGAAGCCCCGGCGGTTCCGCTTGGGGAATCGGCCGAAGGGATTGTCGACCCAGCCGACGTGTTGATTTCCCGTCAGGCGTTGCACGCTCAGATGATCACATTCCGGCACCCCGTCACCAATGAAACGATGTCGTTTGAGGCACCGCTTCCGACCGACATGGCCCGCACCCTGGCTGCCTTGCGTGAGACAGTCTAACCAGTCATTGTTGTGGGCCATCCCCCACGACTGCATCATGAAGAGAGCGTGAACCGATGAGAGTTGGCAAGGTCGTACAGTCGAACGGCGAACCCTGTTTGGGAGTGCTGGTTGAACCCGGTGTGTACCTGGCACCATTTCCCCAAGGGTACAACAGTCTGGCCGACGTGTTGCATTCCCCCGATCCGGTCGCGCTGATCGAAAAGCAATTCGATGTCAACTCGACTTTGGTCGCTCAAACGCACGTTCGCTTCGTCGCTCCGATCGACAACCAGGAAGTCTGGGCGGCGGGGGTGACGTACAAACGCAGTCAGATCGCCCGGATGGAGGAATCGGAAACCGGGGCGTCGCATTACGACCGAGTTTACACCGCGCCCCGGCCGGAGATCTTCTTCAAGGGGAACGGGCGGCGTGTTTCGGGTCCCGGGCAACCGGTGCGAATTCGCGTTGATACCCGCTGGTCGGTGCCCGAACCGGAATTCGCCCTGGTGATCAACCCGAAGGGAAAACTGGTCGGGTTGACGATCGGCAACGACATGAGCGCCCGAGATATTGAGGGGGAGAATCCGCTCTATCTGCCTCAGGCCAAAGTCTACAACCAGTGCTGCGCGCTGGGACCGTGTGTGCTGCTGCCCGAAGAACCTCTGGACCGCGCCGAGACTCACATCTCGTTGTCGATCCGCCGCAAGGGAAGCGAAGTCTTCCAGGGGTCGACGAACCTCGATCAAATGAAGCGGACGTTTGAAGAGCTGATCGACTGGCTGTTCCGGGACAACAGCTTCCCCGATGGCGTGATTCTGCTCACCGGGACCGGCGTGGTGCCACCCAATGATTTCACTCTCGAAGCGGGAGATCTGGTGACGATCGACGTCACCGGGATCGGCACGTTGACCAACCCCGTCGTCCAGGGCTGATCGCGTCGGCCGGCTTGTTCCACACGCCCTCCTTTCTCTCCCGGCACCCGCATGCTCGAACTGCCCAAAATCATCGACCAGTTTCGGGTTCATCCCGGGAAGCCGCTTCGGTTGAAGGATTACGATCCCGGCTGGCAGGGGGACGTGAGTAGGTCCAAGTCCGAGCGGAAGGAAATGGCGCAAAAGGTCTTGATGGAGGATGTCGAATCGCTGACGGTCGCACAGGACATGCTGTACGCCGCCGACTCTTGGTCGGTGCTGGTCGTCTTTCAGGCGATGGATGCCGCCGGCAAAGACGGGACGATCAAACATGTGATGTCGGGGGTCAATCCGCAGGGAGTTCAAGTCTACAGTTTTAAGCACCCGTCGGCCGAAGAGCTGGACCATAACTTTCTGTGGCGCTGCTCGAAGGCGCTGCCGGAACGGGGCCGCATCGGAATCTTCAACCGGTCGTACTACGAAGAGGTGCTGATCGTCCGGGTGCAGCCGGAACTCATCGCCGCCCAGCGGATTCCCAACATCAAGCCTGGCAAAAAACTCTGGGAACAGCGGTACGACGACATCCGCGCGTTCGAGGAACATCTCGTTCGAAACGGGACGGCGATTGTGAAATTCTTTCTGAATGTCTCAAAAGAAGAGCAGCGGGAACGGTTTCTGGCGCGGATCGATCAACCAGAAAAACACTGGAAATTCAGCTTCGCCGACGTGGAACAGCGGGCTCATTGGGATGCCTACCAGGAGGCGTACGAAGACTGCCTGGCAGCCACCAGCACCGAAGCGGCCCCCTGGTTTGTGATTCCCGCCGACCACAAGTGGGTCACGCGGTCGCTGGTCTCGCGCATTCTGGCTTCGACCATTCGGTCCCTCGATCTCAAGTATCCCGAGATTTCGGAACAGCAACGCGCCCGCATCGCCGAGGCGCGGGCGAAACTTCTCGCGGAGTGACCCGCATGTCGTCTGAAACGACGCCCGATATCGACTCCCATCCGCTCTCGCCCGAGGAGCAACAGCGCAATCTGCTGCTGTTCGGCGGCTGCGTCGGGATGCAGTATCTCGCGGCTCCCGTGCTGTACGTCGGTGCCACGCACGCTGTTCTGCTCAAAGAACTCAAGGCGTCAAACGTCTACGCGAACTCGCCCGAGAGTATCTTCATGGCCTGCACGGTCGTGCCGGTCATTGTCGCCGCTCTTTTTCCCGGCGTTCGCTGGCTCAAACCGCTCATGGTCCTGAGCTATTTCTTCGCCGCCGTGGGAACCGGGCTGGTCGCGCTTTCTGTGGGACTCAATCTTCCCGGCAGAATCGTCGGGCTCGCCGTTCTGTTGCAGAGCGTGATGACCGGCCTGACGATTCCCTTGGCGATCACCCTGGTCTGGGAGGCGATTCTCGCCGCGATCGGTTCCTTGGGGGCGCAGGCCCTGCTCAATGGTGAGATCCTGACCTGGAATCTGGGAACCCCCCTGGCGTTTCCCGGCAACTACGCCGTCGTGTTTCTCGCCGCCGTGTTCCCCATGCTCATGGCTTCGTGGCTGGCGAGCCGATTTGTCATTCCTGCCGCCAAAGACCTGGAGTTGAAACGACAGTTTTCGCTATTGGCAGGAGCTCGCGATTTTCGGTCCGACCGGCTGCTGCTGCGGATCGCGATCGTCACCGTACTCTTGTACGCGGGGAACATGATCATCGGCAATCTGTCGAATTACACGCAGGACGCGATGGGCCGGGACCCGCAGACCCTGGTCATGTACGGTGGTGTGTTGCGGTATGGAACCAAGGCGTGTGCGGGCCTGATGCTGGGCTGGCTGATGACTCGCGGGAATCCGCGCGCGGGGTTGGTGGCGACGGGGCTGATTTTCCTGCTCGCACCGACCTACGCGCTGTTCGCCACGGGGTTCGCCTACCTCGCGACGTTTCAGATTTTTGGCGCGGGAGAGCTGGTGGGGGTGTACGCCCCCAATTACCTGCTCGCCGCCTCGCGGCCCCGCGACTTGCGCCGGAACATGGCCTATTCGAACCTGTTGATGGCACCGGCCGCCCTGATGGGACTGGTGTTTGGCAAAGTCGCCGACTTTGTGGGGCAACGGTCGGATCAGGCCACCGGCTACAGGGCGAGCTTCGCCGTTTGTGCGGTGGTCATGGCGATCGGCCTGGCCCTGACACTGATCTGGCTCCCCCGCAGTCCCGTTACTCTCTCAGACAAAGTCACACCAACCGCATGAGTCTGTCGTCCGTACTTGTCATTGGCGTTGGTTCGATTGGCGAACGACATACCCGCTGCTTTCTCAAGACGGGGCGCGCGGAAGTTTCTATTGTCGAAATCAACGCCAGCCTGCGGCAGGCTGTCGCCGAGCGGTATCATGTCGCTCAGTTCGAATCGCTCGATCACGCGTTGCGAAATCCCCCGCAAATCGCGGTCGTCTGCACGCCGGCCCCGTTTCACATCCCCATCACAACCCAACTGCTCAACGCGGGGGTTCACGTGCTGGTGGAGAAACCGCTCAGCACTTCGGACGAGGGAATTGACGGGCTGGAGGAGCTGGCGACCGCCCGGGGTCTGACGGTCAGTGTCGCCTACGTGTATCGCGCATTCCCGGAATTAAACGCCGCCCGGGAGTTGCTGCACAGCGGTCAGTTTGGCCCCCCGCTGGAGGTGACGGTGGTGGGAGGGCAGCATTTCCCCACCTACCGCCCGGCGTATCGCGAGATCTACTACGCCCGGCGAGAGATGGGGGGCGGAGCAATTCAGGACGCGATCACCCACCTGCTCAA
>JAPLOC010000843.1 GCA_026692825.1 Planctomycetota bacterium
CAATCCTGCAATTCCTGAAATCCTGTCAAAAAATGAAACGGTGACATTCCATTGGATCCGTCATGGAGTTCCAGTCGGTCCGTTCCGGCCTCTTCAATCAGCAGTACCGCTGGCGATGCGCGGTGAGTGTCGTTTCCTGTCGGTCGGCGGATACAATTCACGTCACGTCCAGGTTCCTCCAAGAGTCCCTTCTTTCTGAATCATGCCACTACACGATTGGACCCGCGTCCCCGCCGGCATTTTTCATGCGTTCCACCACCGCTGGATCTCGGCGGTCGCCGACGCGCTGAACGGGGGACTTTTGCCTCGCGAGTATTATGCTCTCGCGGAACAGCAAACCGGACTTTTTGGCCCCGATGTCCTGACACTTCAAGCCGACCTGCCACTCGCGAGATCCCCAAGAATTCCCGGCGGTGCCAGTCCGTCTGGAACTGTCTTGATGGAACCACCTGCCGTTCGCTTTACCGCTCAGGCGGACTCCGAGTTCTACTGCCGTAAGAAAAGTCTCGTGGCCGTCCGGCATGTCAGTGGCGATGGAGTTGTCGCGGTGATCGAAATTGTATCACCAGGAAACAAATCCGGAGACCGGGCGTTTCGCGCGTTCGTGGACAAGATCTCGCAATTGCTGGAGTCGGGGGTTCATGTCCTGATTGTCGATCCGTTTCCACCGTCATCGCGCGATCCATTCGGCGTCCATTCTGCTGTCTGGGAGTCGCTTGGCGAACCGCCATTCACTCCCCCGAACGACAAACCGCTGACGTTGGCGGCCTACGAGTGCGACGCAGCCACTCGGGCGTACATCGAACCGGTCGCGGTTGGGGATCTGCTGCCATCGATGCCGCTGTTTCTCCGGCCCGGCGGATGCGTGCTGATCCCGCTGGAAACGACTTACGACGAGGCGTTTCAGGTACAACCTGAACGGTGGCGTCGAGTCCTGACTGAAGGACATCCGGTGGCATGACCGAGTGGCAGAGAGCCGCGCACGTAGTGAGTGGTAGCCGATTACTGACACTTGGCCGATTACCGCTTACTACGTGCGCGGATCTTTCGGGATGTCGTCCGCACATAGACCGGTTCTTAGCGCGAGGTGCCGACGGGTGAGTTCCGAACGGCTCGTTCGACCTCGGGCCAGATTCCATCGACGAATCGACCGCAGCCGACTTCCGTCAAGTGGCAGGGGTCGACGAAATTCTCTCCCGCCGCCGACAGCAGATTGTGCAGGTCGATGAAGCGCGCACCTGCGCGATTTCCCGCCAGGTTGCGAATTTCCTGGTTCTGTAGTTCGAGGGCGCGCACGACATGTTCCGGGCGACCCCACAATTCAACGGCACAGCGTGAACGAAAATCCTGCGAATAGTCCAGCTCCCCCGAACTGAATTTGTCGAGCGTGTATTCTGCGGGAATGTGCCAGGCGTACGTCAGCAGCAACAGTGGATCGCCGCGCTCTTTGGCGAGATCGGCGATGCGCTCCAGATTCGCACGCAGCGTCCGTGGCGATTGCGGTTCGGCAGCATAGTCGAGCAGCTTCGGATCGACCGTTCCCAGTTGCAGCGAGTCGTAGGCGCTCTTCGCCCGGTCGAGCGCGACTTCAGGCAGTGACGGTACCCCGTGTTCGCGGTGTCGTTCAAAACTGCTGTAGCGTTGGCAGTGGGAGTAATCGTCTCGAAACAGTTCGGGTGGGGACAAATTCATCCGCACGTCGTTGATACCGTCATAGACAATCACCAGATCGAATTGATTCCGGTCGAGATGCTCGTATTGCACCACACTGTCGCGCGAAGTGAATGCCTGCTGCGCGAGATTGAAAATCCGGAATCGCCCGGGAATCAGACGTTCAAGCCGCTCGGCCAAGTCGGCCTCGATCGTCCCCCATGTGGATTCCAGAACCGATCCCCCCAGCAGCAAGACGTCAAATCGATCGTCCGTTCGCGCGACACGCGAATCAGCGAGTCCGACCATTCGAATGCGCGGGTAGTACTCGTCCCAGACGCTGGGGTTGCGGGTCAGAGGAACATTGGCGGCGACGTACCAGTAGACCCGCGTGCCGACTAAGAAAAGTGCCCAGCAGAACACGAGGTAGATCGCCAGAAACGCCAGTCGACGGCCACGTCGAACGGGGAGGTGCGGGCCGCGGCGTGTTGGAGGGGAGGGCATTCTGGGTGATGAGCCGATCTGGTGTGCGGTACGTGTTTTCACCGCGTGCGAGTCCGGCGGCGATTGGGTCACGCATGGACGGCGATTCTATACTGTGTGCCTCACGAGACGCGACATCCGGTGTGAGCCTCTGCGCGTTGACGTAAATGAGGGAACCACGAAAAGCACGAAACACACGAAAAAGACCATTACCCCGGTGAACGTGCGGGTGGGGGCTGAGTCAACATCAGGTGACTATTCCTGCGCCACATGGCATGTCACACAGCTTGCCGACAGCGTTTGGCGGTTGATCCGATGGGCCTCGGCTCGATACGGTGCAAGTTCGCCATGACACTGCCGGCAATCGAGCGCGCGTTCTTGCGTGACCTGATGCACTTTTTCGAAGTGCCAGTATCCGGGGCGAGGTTCCGACAGCAATTCCGGCATGTCGTGACAACTTGTGCAACGCCGCTCTCGGGGCAGGGCAGGGGGGGCCTCTGTTGACAATTCCGCCAGCAGCGAGCGGGCCGCGACGCGTCCCGTCACAATACATGGCCCCAAAAACGTCCCCTCAAGCGCCGCCTTCCCGTTAATCAACGCCAGCCCCGTCAGTTCCCCCACGGCGTAGAGGCCCGGAATCGGCTGGCGATCCGCCGTCACCACCCGCGACTTGAGGTCGATCGCGACTCCCCCCATGCTCTTGCGTGTCAGCGGAAAGGTCTGCATCGCATAGAACGGGGGAGTTGCGATTTTCGGCGACGACTTGTTTGAAAAATCGGGCTTCCCCGGACCGAATCGCCCGAAGTCCACATCTTCGCCACGATCGACGAGTTCGTTATGACGTGCGACCGTTTTCAACAGGTTCTCCAAGGGAAGCCCGGTCAGACTCGCCAATTCTTCGAGCGTGTCGGCCCGTTTCACCAAGTCAGGATTTTGCAGGATGAGACGATCGACTTTTTTGAAATCTCCCCAATCCGAACCCGAGACGCTGAATTGCGGTTTGGCCGCCTCGTCGAAGATGTTCCAGACTGCGGTGTTTTCCTGCTTCAACAAGACCGGCATCACTTCTTTGGCCCAGCCGTGAAAATTCACGAACTGTTTCGCCTCGGAATTGACCAGAATTCCATGCAGGTTCGTCGCATTCAGCCCGCGGTTGGTGCCGGGATAACGGGGGTCGGGGAGTCCCGTGAAGTAGTTCCACTGGTCCTCCATGCGCACGAGTTCTCCCCCGACCGATTGGGCGATGCGATGTCCCAGCCCGATCGAATTGCGACCGGAGCCAGCGAGGATTTTTTTGGGGAAACGAAATTCCGCCGGCCAGAACTCGCGAACCATTTCGAGGTTACTCTGGAACCCACCCGTCGCCAGCACGACCGCCCGACCGCGGATTTCGCTTTCCTCATCGGTCCGCAGATCCCGTACCCGAACCCCCACGACGCGTCCCTCGCTCGTGATCAACTGCTCGACCTGGTTGTTCCAGAGAACCGCGACCCGCTGAGACTCCAGACAGGCACGGTAGATGGGGGTGACCAGTCCGATTCCCCGGCCGATGGGTTGATGTTCGCGCGGCACCGAGTTGCCCGAGGAAGCGACGACGTCCTGAAAGCGAATTCCCAATTCCATCAGCCAGTCATAAATCTCCTCACGGGAGTGATCGACGTAATACCGGACCCAGTCGGTCGCAGGGTCGATTCCCCAAGTGTGAAAATCCCGAAACGCCAGTTCGGGAGTGTCGCGAATCCCCAGCTTCTCCTGCATGGGCGTCGCCACGATGCTGACACTCCCTTGCGACATGACGGCGTGTCCGCCGAACACCGAGGACATATCGACGACCGTCACCCGAACCCCTCCCCGGCCGAGATCGAGTGCTGCGCTCAAGCCCGAGATGCCGGCACCGACGACAATGACATCGGTGGTGGTTGCGTCGGATGGTGGGGCTGAGTCGTCGTCGGTCGCGACAATTTTCAACCCCGCGTTCGCGGCCGGCCCGCCGCGTTGTGACTCTTCGCGTGACGGTCGATTTCCACCCGTGGATTCGGCTCCAGACGAACAACCGATTCCCAGCAGGCAGATGCAGCACGCGGTCCATCGGAGCATGAATTCACAACCTGGGAGTGAAGAATCCAGAGGGGGGGCGGGGCAATCCGGTTTGTATGTCGCCTCGCGCGGCGCAACAAGCCCGCGAGACTGTCTTTCCCGACCCGGGCAAGCTAGAACAGGTGACCGTCCGTTGCGAGAACTCCCTGCCGATACCGGCGTGACACGCACCCTGAATTTCCTTCGCGGCACCATGTTCGACTACGAAAAACTGGGCGTCTTCTACCTGGGACGCCCCTACGATCTCGACGAAAAGCAACCGCTGAATAAGCCCTTGCTGTACAGTTCGAAAGATCTCACAACGCACGCGGTGTGTGTGGGGATGACCGGGTCGGGGAAGACCGGGCTGTGCTTGACGTTGCTGGAAGAGGCGGCGATCGACCACATTCCCGCGATTGTGATCGATCCCAAGGGAGATTTGGGCAATCTGCTGCTGACATTTCCCGACTTGAAGCCCGAAGACTACGTCCCCTGGATTGACCAGGCCGAGGCGACTCGCAAGGGGATGACGGTCGACGAACTGGCGAAGAAGACGGCGGCCGACTGGCGGAAGGGGTTGGCCGATTCGGAGCAGACGCCCGAGCGTATCGCCAATTTTCGCAGTGCGGTCGATCTGGCGATTTATACCCCGGGGAGCAATGCCGGTTTGCCACTGACTGTGGTGCGGTCGTTTACGGTTCCTGGACCGGAAGTACTGGCAAATCCCGACGCGCTCCGCGAGCGGATAGCGGCGGCGGTCTCGGGATTGCTGGCGCTGTTGGGCGTCTCGGGAGACGCCTCCCGGGGGCGCGAGAACATTCTGTTGTCAACGATTCTGGAACGGGCCTGGAAGGCGAATCGAAATCTCGATCTGTCGGCTTTGATCCGTGAGATTCAGCAGCCGCCGTTCACCACGATTGGAGTGATGGATCTGGAGAGCGTGTTCCCCGCGACGGACCGCTTCACCCGGGGTTTTCCGCCTGGATGGAGGGAGAGCCGCTGGATATTCAGAAATTGCTGTTCACCGACGCGGGCAAGCCTCGCATTTCGATCCTGTCGATCGCCCATCTGTCCGATTCCGAGCGGATGTTCTTTCTGACGATCTTGTTGAACGAAGTGATTGGCTGGATGCGGGCGCAGCCCGGAACGTCGAGTCTGCGGGCACTCCTCTATATGGATGAGGTGTTTGGCTACTTCCCGCCGACCGCGAACCCGCCCACGAAGACGCCGATGCTCACCCTGTTGAAGCAGGCACGTGCGTATGGCCTGGGAGTGGTCCTGGCGACACAAAACCCGGTCGACCTCGACTACAAAGGATTGGCGAACGCGGGAACGTGGTTTATTGGCCGCTTGCAGACCGAACGGGACAAGCTCCGGGTTCTGGACGGATTGGAAGGGGCGTCCGCGGCGGCGGGATCTTCTTTCAATCGGGCGGAGATGGAGAAAATTATCTCGGGATTGGGAAACCGCGTGTTCTTATTGAACAACGTCCACGATGATGGGCCGATTGTGTTTCAGTCGCGATTTGTCCTGTCGTATTTGCGTGGCCCATTGACTCGCGACCAGATCGCGACGTTGATGGCGTCGCGAAAAGCGGCTGCTGGTGGGGGCGCGGAGGGGAGTGGAGGCGGGTCACAGACCGTGCGTCACACGTTGGGCGGGGCGGCCGGCCAGCGCCCGGTACTGCCTCCCGAAATTCCCGAGAGATTTCAGCCGGAACGGGGCATGAAGCGTGAAGGTCGGCTGGTTTATCATCCGGCTTTGGTCGGGACGGCTCGAGTCCATTTCACCCAGGTGAAGTCGGGTGTGGACGTCTGGGAGACGTTGACGTTGCTCAAGCCGGTGGATGGCAACGCGCCAACCGCCTGGGATGACGCGGAATTTTTCGTCGATGAAGACACGGAACTCGAAAAGTCACCGGCGGCGGGAGATTGTGGCTACGAGCCACTGCCTGCGGAATTGATGCGAGCGAAATCGTTCGCTGGCCTGTCGGGCGAGTTGCGGGACTTTTTGTACCGGACCCACTCGCTGCTGGTCTGGAAGGCGACCGAGCTGAAGCTGTTTTCGAAGCCGAACGAGTCGGAGGGAGAATTTCGGGCGAGATTATCGCAAAATGTGCGTGAACAACGCGACTTGCAGGTGGAGAAACTGCGGGCGAAGTACGCTCCCAAGTTGAAACTGCTCGACGACCGGGAGCGCCGGGCCCGGCAGAAGGTGGAGCGGGAACAAACCCAAGCCTCGACGCAGAAAATGTCGTCGATTCTGTCGATGGGATCGACGATTTTGGGGGCGGTCTTCGGAAACAAGCTGGCGAGCGCGTCGAATATCGGGAAGGCGACCACGGCCGCCAAGAATTTCAGCAAGATTGGCGCTCAACAGCAGGATGTGGCCCAGGCCCAGGAGAGTCTGGCGGCGATTGCCAGCGAGCGAGCCGATCTGGAGGCGAAATTCGAGGCGGAGCTGGGGGTGATCGAATCGCAGGAGTCGCCCGAGTCCCTGCATTTGGAGAGTTTCGAAGTGAAACCGAAAAAGACCGACATCACGGTGACGCAGGTGGCGTTGGCGTGGATTCCCCGCCGGATGGAGGCGGATTAACGAAACCTTGAACAGCATTCGGATTTGCGTCGAATACGCGCTTGACAACTGGATGCGACTGTAATATCAGTTCTGCGAACTCAGGGGGCCGGTGAAAGGCCCTCTCGGTACGGATGAGATTTGTAGCCGGTCAGGATCCGGCGATGGTTCGGAACGGGAACGTTCCAGAGGACACCGCGATGACATTTGCCAGCCTAGACACATTGATGACCCGCACCGTTTCGAAATCCAAGGGAGGATCCTCGAGGGATCCCTGGGACGTTGACGCCTTCGCCTCCCCCTACGCGGCCCGTCGCCGCGCCGACGAAGACGAGGATCTGGAAGACGACGAGGCGGGCGACGAAGACGAAGAAGGCGATGACGAAGACGACGAGGATGACCTCGACGACGACGTCGACGATCTGGACGAACTCGACGACGAAGAGTTCGACGATGAGGATTTCGACGACGAAGACGACTTCGACGATGAAGATGACCTCGACGACGACCTCGACGATGAAGACGATCTCGACGACCTCGATGATGACGACGAGGACGATGAGGATGAGGACGAAGAAGAGGATGAGGACGACGACTACTAAGTCACAATTCCGATAATCCACAAGTCGTCCACACTGGCAATCCGAACATTGAGAGGCTATACTCTCGGTTTGCCAAGCTGGCAGTTCCCGTTCGAATGTTCCCAGAGTTCCCATGCCCAATAACCGTAATGCCGCGAAGGCGATGCGGCAGGCCAACAAGCGTCGGCTGCGAAATCGTTCCGCGAAGACCTCCCTGCGATCTGTGATCAAGACCCTGCGAAGCACGGTCGTGACTGCGGAGCCGGCGAGAGTCGTTGATACCTTCAACGCCACCGCCAGCAAGATCGACAAGATGGCGACAAAGAAGTACATCCACGCCAACAAAGCCGCGCGGCTCAAGTCGCGTCTGGCGAAGCTGGCGAACAAGAAGTCGGCGGCCCCGGCCGCACCGGCGACCGCCAACTAGCGGCCGCGCGACAAGACCTCGCACGACACGGCTTGGTGGGACGGGTCTATGACTCGTCCGTCAGGTTGTTGGCGAGGTTTTTTGCTGCGCGCTGGGGCGTTTTCGCAGAGCTGCGCCGAGGAGAAAGCGGGAGTCGATTGGGTGCAACGGCCAGCGAGCAGAGCGAGTCGGCCGTGCGAGCGTCAACTGGCGTGTCGGTTGACTCTCAAGCAATCATCACTTCGGAACGGACCGTTGGTCGCTTGACGTGGCACTCTTCTGCAATGCGGGGAGGTGTATCTTTTTATTTAAGAGAAAAAGAGAAATTGAACCGGAAGGGGAGAGTCAACGACTGGGACTGGACCGATACAGCCAAGACGGAATCATTCCATTTGCCACTCGGATTACGTCGACTCACCAACGCCCCAAGTTATTCAGTGCTTCCTTTTTCTTTTTCGTGTGTTCCGTGCTTTTCGTGGTTCCCCCCGTCCGTCCAAACATCAATTCCTCTTCGGAAAAAGGATTGTTGGATTGGAGTTCTGATTCATCTTGCACCGTGAGGGTTCCGGGGGGTAAGGGGGAACCACGAAAAGCACGAAACACACGAACACGGAACGACAACGTTGCGCAGGATGATCGGAACGGCTTACGGTGTCAAATGTCGACCACCGAGAATTGAGTGCATCCGGGAGGGATGCGACCGCAACCGCGCCGCAATGAGTGCGACAAATCGACGGATTGATCTTGGACAGGTGCTAAGTCCCGCCAGACGTTTCTACGGGTGCGTTTTGAGAGGTGTTCGCGGGGCCTGCCGGTACACCCGCGAACTCAAACACTGCGATTTCCGGTCGGCGGTTGTAGCGAATCCGCCAGCCGTAGCCGACCCCTTTGTTCACGTACAGCCGTTGGTTCCCAAACGTATACAGGCCGGCGGCATATTGCTTCATCTTATTGCTCAACGTGATCGACCCAAATCGTTCGCTGTGAATCTGTCCACCGTGTGTGTGTCCAGACAGCATCAAATCGCAGCGTTTTCCCTCGATCAGATGAATCGTCAACGGGTGATGCGCCAGCATAATGTGCGGTAACGCCGGATCGAGTTGCGCCAGGGCGACTTCGGGCAGGCATTTCCGACTCCACAAATCATCCACGCCCGAGATCTGGAATTTCTGCCCTTCGTGTTCCACCACGACCAGTTCGTTGTGCAGAACCCGGATCCCCTGTTTCGTCAGGGCCTGCGCGACACGGACATTGAGGTGCCGGTGAAATTTTAAGCCCCACGACGCCCGGATGGCGTGGTCGTGATTCCCCAAGACTGCGAAAACTCCCGATTTCGCACGCAGTTTCCCCAGGATTTCCGCGACCTTGTCCACATGGCGGCCCCCCGCGTGGATGTAGTCCCCCGTCAGGGCGATGATGTCGGCGTTCTCGGCATTGGCGCTTTGCACACAATGCAGCATGTACGCCAGGGGGGTCCGGCCGTGGTAGTGGATATCGGAAATCTGCACGACCCTAAACGGCGACTCCGTCCCTTCTCTCAACGCGAATCGAAGGCGGTTCACTTCCAGCCAGGTCGGTTCCACTAGAACCGCGTAGCTCAACTGGGCCAGGCGATCCCCCACCCACCGGGCCAGCCCTTTCCGCGGCGAACGATCGGGACTCGACGATCCGAACAGTCGCGGTGGTGGTCGATTCGGCATTCTGTCTGAACCCGACCTTGCAGCCGGCATCCCCTTCCGTCGTTGGAATCGCGGACTCGCCGCGCGACCCGTCCAATTGTGACACCTTGACCGCTGCGGAAACTCGGCACGCGTCGCCCGGTCGTGAACGCCGGCGTTTTAAGCTAAGGTGCGGGCTTCTCGGCGGCGGGCTTTTCAATTCGTCCCCACAAGTGTCCACCGACCGTTCCGTGCTTCCACGTCCCGGCGTACCAGTCGTCGTGAATCAAGACCCGCGACGAAAACGTCCCCAGGCCGGGAATCGTTAATTCGTCCAGCGTGATCACAGGGGTGTCTCCCGCCCATTTCACAAGCAGCGGAATCACGATCGGGAATTCATTCTTCCCGATTTGCCATTTCGCCGAGAAGAGCCACGCGTCCTCTTTCACTTTCGTGACCTTCGCGATCGCGTACTTCTCCATCACGGCGGACTTTTCTTCGGCCCCCTTCGTGCCGCTGTAACTCCCCGCGAAGACACAACCGGACATTTTCTCGGCGAAGCGACGCTCCAACTCCGCCTGATCGGGCTTGTCGGATTCCGAGGGTTTCGCGCCGGGCTGCCCCCCCGGATCATTCTTGCCCGCCGACTGGGCGGGTTTGTCTTCGGACTGCGCCGTCGACGAAAGCCCGGCAAATGCGGGAATTGCGAGGGAAAGCGTTGCAAGGAACGATCGGCGATCAGCGGGCATGAATCTCTCTCTACGAAACGGCACGGTCACCAACAGCGAACCCGATTCGAACCACATCCCCTTGAATGCGGTTCCAGGAACACGCGAACCGTCCCACGGACAAAGAGGGAAGGACGTGTGCGGGTGTTTCCTTGATTCTTCCGGATTGCGACGGCTGACGCAAGCCGCGCAGGATTTTGGACCCATCCGGGAGAAACGTACCTTACTGTGTTGAGGATCCATGGTCACCTGGTTGACTGGCACTCCAGGCTATGCATGAGCGGGATTTTGCGACATCTTCACCTTCTATTCTCGTTGAACGGGTAACTTTTCACGGACAGCCGACGGCGTGCCGGCTGCCAGAGTCTGCCGGGAACCTCGTAGTCGGCGAGACGCTCTGCGGCTCGCCTCATCGCACCGCAAGGTGCCGGTCGGAAACGGCGCGGAACATCCTGTTCCGTCGTTGCGAAACGTCAAGAGACGCAACGACTCGTAATACCCGGGAGGGATCCCACACCCGAAACGGAGGGCGTGATGCTCGTTCTGTCGCGAAAGTCGAATGAATCCGTCCAGATTGGCGAAGACATCGTCATCAAGATCCTCAATATCCGTCCGGGCCGGGTCCGAATCGGGATCGAGGCTCCATTGGATGTTCGCATCCGACGCGAGGAAACGATGTTCGATGTGGTTCTTCCTCCCCAATTGGAATTGACTTTAGAGGAATTTCCCACTGCGAATGAAATGGAACAGACGTCCGTCCCCGCAGCCGCCTGTTGAAATTGTGAAGAGTTCTTGAAGAGATTGGCCCGTCGATCCGCCGATAAGTGGTGTGTTGCTTTTCGGCTCAGACCCAGCGGCCGCGGCGACGTCGGAAACGACGTTCGCCGCGGCCGATATTTTTTAACGGCCCGCGTGGAAGCGAAGTGTGCTTGAGATTCCGCCCGCTTGGGGGCACGTGAGACCTACTTCGTCGTGACAGCGCGTGTTCGATCGAGAGTATTGACTTGCCCGTCAGGTCGTGTGTACGAAACCAGACCCGCCGTCGCCACGTTGACCAGGCCCCCCGTGATCTCGGGATCGAGCAGATTCACCGTACCAGGCGCCGCTCCGGGACCCAGGCAAACGATGAAGTGGCCGTAAGGATGGCCGACTCTGAGTACCGACGGGGTGTTAGGGCGACTTTCATCTCGCAGGATGCGATTCCAGGCAGAGACGCTGAGGTCGTACCGATTTCTTGCGTTGATGATCTTTTGATGCGACAGAACCTGGGAGATCGATCTCATCTCTTTCGTCGAATCGTTGGCCCAATTGGGATTGAGTACGGCTTCTGGATTCCAGGTATCTTCAATTTTTCGAATGTAAGCCCTGGCATCAGTCAGCGTGCATCCCTTGCCACACATTATGGCCACCATCGTCGCGCACGCGGGCGCACACTCGACCGCGAAGTCCTGTTTGTAGAATTGGTAGATTTTTCCATCGACAACAATGCTCGACCAAGCCATAGCCGCTCTCCTGAGAACTCAAGGAATCATGTCTGAAAACCAACTCAATCAGGACGAGAGGCATGGACTCGTCGAGCGGGGATTGGAGATTTCCCTCTGGTCCCGCGTAGCGGGCGATCGCTTTCTCCAGCGACTGGTCGCCGTTTGCCCTCCGCGAGTCTAACCGAATCGGGCCATGCTGATCAAGCGCGAACGACGATTCCGGGTGATCGTGGTTGTGATGCAGTCTGATGTGTGTTCTACAGGGTGGCTTCGTTCTCAATGCACAGCGGCGAGCGCCAGCGTATTCACCTCCCGCGCCCCTTTCAGCTCGGCTTTCAACCGGGTGACCATTCGCATCATCGGCTTGTTCGTGGTCAAGCAACTGAATTCCGACCGCTGCGCTCCCAGGCCCATCGCACGGTCGAGACAGTGCGCCAATAGCACCGCCTGCGCCC
>JAPLOC010000844.1 GCA_026692825.1 Planctomycetota bacterium
CACGCTGGCGCAGCGCCTCGCCGCGCGACTGGACAGCGGCCTGCTGCTCGAGCGGCCCGAGCTTAAGAATCGGCCGGTGGTGATCTCGGCGAAGGGAAAGCGCGGTCGCGAGGTGCGATTGGCGTCGAAACCGGCGCGGGACCAGGGAGTCTGCGCGGGGATGCCGCTCGCCGAAGCCGAAGCGTTGCTGGAACCACGGAACGGAACCCGCTCGATGTGGGGCGCGCTCTGCCTGGAGGAGTCTGACCCGGCCGCCGACCGGGTGGCCCTGGAACAACGTGCGCTCTGGTGCCAGCGATACAGCCCGGTCGTGGGGCTTGACGACGCGTCCACCCCAGAGGCGATTCTGCTGTCGCTCGACGGCTGCGCCCACCTGGCGGGTGGAGAGGAATCGCTCGCCTGGCAACTCGCCCGCGATTTCACTCAGGGAGGGCATCACGTCCGAACCGCAGTCGCTGACACCATTGGGGCCGCATGGGGACTGGCCCGCCACATGGCCCACTCGGAGCGCGGCCCCGTGATGGTGGAAGGAGAGTCGGCGACACAGTGGCTCGACCGACTTCCGATTGACGCCTTGCGGTTGACCGACACCGTCCTCGCGACATTGCGTGAACTGGGGGTCTTCACTGTGGGGATGTTACGGACGCTGCCCCGTTCCAGCCTTCCCTCGCGACTGGGGGCCGGCATCATTCGCCGACTCGACCAGATGTGGGGCGAGATTCCCGAGCTGATCACCCCGGTGATTCCGGCCGCGCCTCTGTTACGGGAGTGGTCCTTCGATGAACCGGTGAGTGATCGGGCGATTCTCGAAAACGTACTCCAACTGCTGATCGAACAGATGGTCGCGGAACTCGAACTCACCCGAACCGGAGCGCAACGGCTCGACTGTCGACTCTACTGCCTGGGACGTGAGCCCCTGCGACTGACGGTCGGCGCGGTACGACCGCGCTCGGCGGTGAAGCACTGGCACGACCTGCTGAGATTGCAACTGGAGCGCACGCCCCTCCCGGGAGACGTGCTGCGGATGGAAGTTGAGGCGACGACCACCGGCACACTGGAGATCGGCCAGGCGACGCTGTTCGATGATGGCCGAAACGCGCGGCAAACCCGCGAGTTCGAAACGCTGCTCGATCGCTTGAGCAGCCGACTGGGGGATGACGCCGTGTTACGGCCGTCTGTGGTCGCGGAACATCAGCCCGAGTGGGCGGGGCGCTACGAGCCAGCGGCACTCCCCCCCGCTTCGACCCGTCCGCCGGTGAACCCAACCCCTGCGGCGGGGGCCCGCCCTCTGGCGATGAAACCCCAGCCGGTTCCCATTGTGGTGCTGTCATTGGCCCCGCTTGGGGCTCCCGCTCGCTTTGAATGGACCGGAGCGGAACATGTGGTGTTTCGCAGTTGGGGACCCGAACGGATTGAAGCCGGCTGGTGGCGCGGTCCCAACTCCCGCCGGGATTATTACCGGGTCGAAACCACCACCGGACAGCGGTTCTGGCTGTTTCGCGATCGCGAGAGCGCCGCGTGGTTTTTACAGGGCGTGTTCGAATGATTCGAATCCCGAACCGCTCAATTGAACTTCGACCACTCCGCTTCGTAATAGCGCACCAGCGACTGGTTGTCGAGCCGATTGATCTCGACCTCCACCGGCTGCAAGTCCGCCGCCAGAACGAACAGCCCCCGCATCGCCGGGTCAGTGAGAAACCGCAGTGGGCCGGTCACGTGGGGGGAGACCGCTGCGGGAGTGTCAAACGGTTCGACCGCCGCGAGCGCGTAGCCCCAGACGCCAAACGCCGGGACCGACGCCTGGTAGGCCGACACGTGAAACCCCGCCGACTCGAGCGTCCGCAGCACACACCAGTACGACATGGGCGCGACCAGCGGGGAAGTACACTGAATGCTGACGGCGGCCCCCGGCGCGAGCCGGGACTTGAGCAGCCGGTAGAACCGGGACGTGTACAGCTTCCCCAGGGAAAACGAATTGGGATCGGGAAAGTCAATAATCACCGCGTCGAACGCCAATTCGTCGGTCGTCTCCAACCAGATGAAAGCGTCGGCGTTGACGATGGTCACCCGCGGATCATCGAGCGCGGCGGCGTTCAGTTTTCGCAGCGGCGTGAGAGTTCTCGCGAGCGCGGTCATCGCCGGGTCAATGTCGACCAGTACAATCCGCTCGATGTCGGGATACCTCAGGATCTCCCGCACGGCGAGACCATCTCCACCACCCATCACCAATACCCGCCGGTGCGATTTCGCGACCGCGAACGCGGGATGAACCAGCGCCTCGTGGTACCGATACTCGTCGACGGAATTGAATTGCAGATTGCCGTTGAGATAGAGCTGAAACCCGTTGGCATTCTGCGTCACCACAATCCGCTGGTAGGGGGTCGTCTCGCTGTAGACGATGGGGTGCGGAAAGATCTCCTCCTCGGCGATCGACGTGAGCCGGTCGGCGAAAATCACGCCGGTGACCAGCAGTCCGATCGCCAACACTCCGCGAATTCGCAATCCCAACAGCCCCCCCTTGAGCAACGGGCGCAACAGCCATGTTCCCCACAGTCCCACCAGAGCATTTAGAATTCCAAACACCAGCGAGGTCCGCACCAGTCCCAACCGGGGAACCAGCACCAGCGGAAACATCACCGAAGCGAGCAGCGCCCCGATGTAATCAAACGTCAGCACCTGCGAGACCAGATCGCTGAAGTCGAGATGCTCTTTTAGCAGCCGCATCAGCAGCGGCAGCTCCAATCCCACCAGCGTTCCGATCAGAAACACGACCAGGAACAGCAGCAGATGGAACCACTGCAACATCGCGAACGACAGAAACAAGAGCGGTGCCGAGCAACCCCCCAACAGCGCGACAGCCAGTTCGACTTCCAGAAAGGCCCGGGCCAGCCCGCTTTTCACAAACCGGGACAACCACGCCCCGACCCCTAAGGCCGACAGGTAGACCCCGATCACCAGCGAGAACTGCGTGACCGAATCACCCAGCACGTAACTGGCGAGCGTCCCCGCGAGCAACTCGTACACCAGCCCACAGGTCGCCACCACCAGCACGTTGAGGTACAGGAGGAACAACGGGGCCTTCGTCATGGATTGCCGGGGGTCATCCATGGGCTCAGCCATGCACCGCGGCGGCGATAATGATCGCCATGCCGATGATCAGCGCGCCGATGATGATTCCGAGCGCTGTGTTCTGGTCTTCCTCCAGCTCTTTGCGCAACGAAAACGGGCAGAGCCGATTGAACAGCCACAGCGCGACGCCGAACACCACCATGCCGATGGCGGAAAAAACCACCACGGACAGAATGTGCCCGAGCAGCGAGTCCAGTCCTGAGGAGGTGGCAGGAACGTTCTCAACCGCTTGAGCGAGAACGGGAACCAGGCCGAGAACACCGGAAGCCAATGCAGTCATGGAATCACTTACCGCCATGCCAAGTGGAACTGGAGCCGCCCGCACTGCGACCCCCGAAGTATCCGCCGCCAAACCCGCCACCGGACTGTGACCCGTGCGAGGCACCACTGGCGAACTGCGGTCCCCGAACTCCCGTGATCGCCGCCGTCACGTAGAGCGCGGTGATCAACACGCCAAGTCCGATGTAGATGCGAAACAGCATGCCAACACTCCCAGAGGGTCACTCGGAATCCGCGAGGTTGCTGGACTTCCAGCGGGATGATTCAAAGTTGAAGTAGTACACCAGCGTCCCGATCGGTACCAGCGACACCAGCACCAGTGCCAGTCCGAAGAAGAACCGGTCTCCATTCTTGTGGAACACCGAACCGAGAATGATATCCACCAGCGCCAAGAGCGCCAGGAATCCCCCCCAGGCGATGAACACACGCCAGTCGACGGGGTTCGGGCGGTTCGGGGCGATGAACCAGCCACGGGGAAGGTGCTGGACACCAAACGCTTGTTCGATCTCTTCGGGCTTGGCGTACGTCGCCAGGGAAAACTGAATTTCCTGAGCCTGCGGTTTCCCTTCACTGTCCGGCGCAGCGACAACCGTCGACCGTTCCAGCGACAGCATTTTGGGAGGAGCGATGAAGTCGGCGGTGTAGACTTCCTCTCCCACTTCGACACGCCAGTAGAACTCACCGACCACATAGCGGACCGTCGCCAGCCCCCGCTGAAACAACTTGTAGGTGGTGCCGTCGTAGGTTCGGGTTGACGTTCCCGCCGAGACATCCCCCGGCGCAATCGGCTCGACGAACGACCATTGCGCGTAGCTTTGCACAAGCCAGCGAAAGCCGGCTCGGGGGTTGTACAGCAGGTATTCGAACCACGGATATTCGATATCCTCTTCGATCGTGGATCGTTTCATGAATCCGATGACCGTGTACTCCACCCCTCCCCACGTGCCGACTTTTCCCAGGGGAATCAGAGGGTCGGCGTCCAGTTTGTGCAGCGTCTTCAAGTACTCGAGTTTGCCCTGATTGCAATCGAGCAGCGCACCGCAACTGGGACATCCGACCCGCTCAGCCTGGTCCGGGGCGTGTAACGTCAGCGGACCACCACACTGCGGGCAGGAGAGCGCCACCCCGCCAATCTTCCGGTCTTCATCATCGAGTGACAACACCGTCACCGGCACTCCCAGCTCATCCAGCGTCATCTCCCGTCCGAGATACGCTTTCGGTGCCGAGTCACTGTAATCAAACGTCGCGAATTTTTTCCCCGGCGCATACAGGTCGGCGTAACGGTGGGCCGTGTTGGGTTCCAGCGCGAAGGGAATCTCGCCCGCGGCCGCGATCGGAGTCGCGACCCCCGTTTCGGCTACGGTCCATGCGCTTCCATCGGGACCTGTTGTGGGTTCCCCGACCGACAATGAATCCCATTCCGGGAGTAACTCTCCCTCTCGGAATTCCCGCTCGGTCGTCAGGTAAAACCGTCCTTGCGCCTCCGCCAGCCAGCCCCATTTGCCGTTGGACAACGCGGCGTACCATTCGTCCCAGCGCCCCCCGGCCGCATGCTGGTATTGAGTGCGTCCGACGAGTTCAAAACTCTTGCCCCCCACCTTGCCCTTCATCCCCAGGTGCAACGGAGAACTTGTTTCGACAATGGCGGCGATTTTGCCGCGATCCTCAAGCTTCCGGTCGGTTCGGGCCACCACCGAATGACAGAACTCGCACACCGCGACCAACGAGGAACTGATCTTGAAACGGACGGGTGCTGCGCAGGAAGGGCAGGGGGCCTGGAATCCCTTCATTGTGAGATCCCCAATACTCCGGCCCGCGGGAATGGTATTCCCGACCTCGAATTTTCCTCCCGCTCCTCGTTCCTCAATGGATCGATCATCTCGCCTCGCGGAACCGACCTCACACAGACCGATTTCGCCCGCAGTGCGTCGCCCAGGCGTTCTCGCCAATTCCAGTTCGGGCGCTCACGACAGCAATAGAGATTGAACGTCGCCAACCCGACTTCAGGATACGTATGGCACGCCAGATGCGATTCGCTCAGCAGGTACAACCCGGTGACCCCGCCCGGCCCCGGAAACTGATGCCACAACGGCTCCCCCACCACATTCAGATCGAGTTCGCGCACGATCTCTCCACAAACCGATTGCAGCCGGATAAGGCTCTGCAAGCGGTCAACGGCGCAACCCTGCGCTTCGACGAGCCACTCGATTCCGGCGAGCATGGTGGAGGGGACTGCGAATGGGGACAGACGGTGGAGAGAGACCGGCGGGGATTTTATGTTCCCCAGAGGACAACACGCCAGTGTCGATCACCGACCTGACACGCAGAGAACGTCAAATCCCTCTCGGCGGTTCACAAACAAACCGGTGTGTCGCTTGGTCAGCATCACAACATCGTCCGTAACCGCAGTTCCAGTCCGTCGATCTCTTCCGCGGAAAGACCAGCCATGCGGAAAAACAGGCTGTCCATGAAATCCTGATACGGTTGTGCGGTCGGTGCGAGCCCGGAGCGGTCGGACCGTGAGATTTCGCCGCGGCGGTGTTCGTTCTCGACGATTCGATCGACGGCGGTGACAATGGCATCGCGGATTGCCGAATCAAATGGGGCGACGTCGAGAAGTGGTCCAATCGTCTCAAAGGGCTTGTTGAATCGTCCCCGATGGATTTCGGTGGTCAGACGCGCGCGTGTCCGTTCATCGATCGATGATGACTCGGAGAAGATGGGAAACGGCAGGTTGTACAACTGGTAGTGGCTGACCGCCGCGTTCGTGCTGCCGAGACGAAAGTACCAGTCGGCTAGTTTGGAATTGAGAAAGGCGATCAATACCCGGAGATCAATCTCGCTACGATGTGACGGGCAGTAGTTGACCTTGTGATTGCAAAACTCTCCCGCCGGAATGTAGGCCGCGATAATCCGGCGAAAGTTGTTTTGCGGACAACTCTCCTGCAAGCCCACACGGGCGTGCTGATGATGAAACGCCTTGCTGTCTGGGTTTCTGCCAGACAGGAATTTGTCGCGAAGGACATAGAAGTCCTTGCCCTGCGATGCCGGGCGAGTCGTATAGAGGCAAATACCGGCCCCTCGAATCACTCTTTGTCCCTTCGCCTCGTCATACGAAATTGTCCCCTTCGCGCGTTCGATCGTTTCATTGACTTCACCCTGGAAGAACTCGGCGAACTGCCCAAGCCGCGCCAGTCGGCCCGTGCGCATGATGCGCGTCGCCAGATCCCAGTCCGCCTGAGAGCAACTGACAATCGTCAGATTCTCCGGATCGTAGAGCGGTATTTCCGAGGTCGACAACTCCAGTTGCCCCTGTATGTCCTCAAGATCCCGACCGGGATGAATCCGTGACGGAAATCGTTGTTCGCGGATCGCCGGATCGGAAACTTTCTTCAGTACGAACACGGCCGTCGACAGTTTCGCCTCAGGAAACACCCGGCGCCGTGGATCGTCTTTCTGGGGAAACGCATCAATGGCGGCAAACCGCCCGGTTTCGAGGATTTGCCGGCGCAGATCGGCTGCCTGGTCATCTCCCAGAATGGCCATCGGCGTGATGAAGCCGAGA
>JAPLOC010000845.1 GCA_026692825.1 Planctomycetota bacterium
CAAGTGGCACCTCGGCGCGTACGGGTAGCGCGGTGGAACGTCGTAAAAACAAGAGGGCCATCCTTGGCCAGCCGGCAATCCATGCCGGTCGATCCATCACCACGCACATGGCAGGCGTGGAATGCAGCGGGGAGGAATCGAACCTCCGACTACCAGGTACACGCTGGCCCTCTAACCACTGAGGTACCGCCACAGCGTTCGTCTCTCCGAACTGTCACGTCGATTGAGTGCGACCACCGCAAGGCCTGACGTTCTCCCGGTTTCCCCTCAATGTCGGAAATGCCCTACCGGTGTTTTGATCTGGGCCAGACCATCGTTTCGACGCCTTGCATATCACCGGCCACAAGCAAGGCACCTCGGGCTTTCGTTGTTACTCGGACGGCGTTCTTCGTTCGTCCGGATCAATGCCGTGCATTCGGAAATCAACTGGACGATCGTCTTCGGACCACGGGACCGGGCGCTTTCGGATCGCCACTGACAACGCCATCGCGAACACAAACCCGACCGCAGCGGCGATCAGCAAGCACAAAAAGAAGTCGCTCAGAGCGTTCGTTGGAAACATGGTTCACCGATCAAATTGTGACGGGATGACGGCAGCGTCACGGGCTGTTTGCTGGCCTACCGCCGTATCGGAGTCAGCCTCTTCCAGGATGCGATGCGACTGGCCTCTCAGAACCGTCGCCGTTCTCCACTGATTGTCTCGCGGCCTACGTCGCCGGCCCGTCGGGCGACCGACTCGGAATATCTCCCGACGGAGGGTCCATCAAAACGGGGCGGCCGCCTTCCGGCGCTTCGCGGGTTTTGAATCGGTGGGATTTTGCGACAGTCGTTTGAGTGACTTCGCGTATCGGCTGACGAGTGCCTCGAATCGCTTCGCCATCGGGGTCGATTGGTCAGTCGCCCAGTCGAGAGCGCCTTTCGCGATGATCCCCATCTCGTGTTCCAGTTCATCCTGGGATTCCTCCCGCTCCATCGCCTTCCCGCCATCGTCAAGCGTCGCGGCAACCTCCCGGATTTCGTCGAAGTTTTTCATTTGAGTTGGCTCGGTGTGATTCTGGCTGGCGGCGAACGGGAACAATTCAGGCGGCGGGTTTGGGATCGACGTACTCCGCCGTTCCACCGCCGGCCTTAATCAGCTTCGTCTTGAACTCCCAGAGGGCGGGCCAAGGAATGCGGCGGTGACTGGACGCGTCGAGTCTCACGGTCTGGATTGTCCCCTTCGCCATCAGGCGAAAGAGGGTTGTCCGACCGACCTGGAGGAATTCACAGGCGCTGTCGATGCGGGCGAACCCTTCGCGTGGATACCGCACCGCCGACTTTCCGATTTTTGACTTGGGTTTTGCTCTCACGATTCACCCGTTGAACTGACTGGTTTCGCGGTCCGATGGTCGAATAGTACCGTTGAATTCCGCTCAATCCAGAAAAATCCCGGTCTGACTGTTACCTAAAAAAGCGTCTGTTTTTCCAAGGCGTACCCGACTCCATGCGTAAGGCGTATCTGAGCCGTGTGTGAAAAACTTCCGGAAAATTTCCAACTCGGAACCGCGCGACGATTCCGGCCCCTTCGGTGTTGGCCTCTCCGCGTGCTTTTCGCCTCCCGCCCTGCCCTTCGTCTGCCCACCAGCGAGGGAACCATGTGCATTCCCGCGCGGTCATGTGTTACCAAAAGTGTTACCTGGCCGCGCCTCGGCCTACGATTTCCACAGGCGAGATAAGCGAAAACCCCGCCAAAATGGTACTATCCCGAACGGTTTTGAACGGTTCTGAACTGAAAAACGCTTTCGTAAAGCGTAGGTCCCGCGTTCGAGTCGCGGTGGCGGCTTTTTTCTACGGCCCGCTTGGCAGCTAGGGTGGGGGCCGCGGCTGGCCAACACGGGGGGCGAGAGGCCGTACTGCGGAATGTGGTTGTGCAGCGGTGAGGGTGCGTACGATGGACGGAAAGAATTTGACAGG
>JAPLOC010000846.1 GCA_026692825.1 Planctomycetota bacterium
CTGCCAGGTTCTGCCAAACCGGTTGAAGTCGTTGACATAGCGGGATCCCAGATACGCCTGCATCGTCGCGAAGACATCCCCCAGCGCGACACCGTGCTTGAGGCATTTTTCCCGGTCGACGTCGGCGTACATCTGCGGAGAGTTCGCCTTATAGACCGTGAACAAGCCGGTCACTTCGGGCTGCTGATTCCCCAGTTTGATCAAGGCGTCGGTCTGCTGCTGCAACTCGTCGAGCTGCATGTCGCCCCGCTGTTCAACCATCAGTTTGAATCCCCCCGCGCGCCCCAGTCCCGAAACCGCCGGGGGAGGAAAAATGTTGACGATCGCCTCGGGGATTTCGTCGGTGATCCGCTGACGGAGTTTTGTCATGATCGCTTCCGCGGTCAGACCTTTCTCCGCCCGTTCCTGAAACCCCTTCAGAATGATGAACATCGAACCGAAGTTCGAACCGTAGGCACTTAACAAAAAGGAGTTCCCGGCCACGGAGTTCACGTTCTTCACGCCGTCGGTATTCATGACGATTTGTTCGATCTTCGCGACGGTCGCCCGGGTGCGCAGTGCCGCCGCCGAATCGGGCAACTGGACGCTGGCGACAAGGTATCCCTTGTCCTGCGTCGGGATGAATCCGGTCGGAAGACGCGAGTATTCCCAACTCGTCAGCCAGATCAGGCCGACGTAGACCAGCAGCACCAAAACCGGCACCCGCAGCAGCTTGCCGACGACCGCCGTGTAGGCTCGGGTCGACGCGAGAAAGCCCCGATCGAACAACCAGAACAGCCAGCCCAACAGCAGGTCAAGCAGCCAGGTCAGGGGATCGCGCTTCGCCGACTTCGGCCGCAACAACAGCGCGGCGAGCGCCGGACTTAAGGTCAGCGAGTTGATCGTCGAGATCACCGTGGAGACAGCGATCGTCAGGGCGAACTGCCGAAAGAACTGCCCCACGATTCCCGAAACGAACGCGCAAGGAACAAACACCGCCGACAGAACCAGCCCCACCGCGATCACCGGCCCCGAGACCTCGTCCATCGCCTGAATGGCGGCGGCGCGTGGCGTCAGCCCCCGTTCGATGTGATGCTCCACCGCCTCCACAACCACGATCGCGTCATCGACCACAATGCCGATCGCCAGAACCAGCCCGAACAGCGTCAGGTTGTTGATGCTGAAGCCCGCCAGAGACATCGCCGCGAATGTTCCCATGATCGCGACCGGCACCGCGACCAGCGGAATGACCGCGGCCCGCCATCCCTTGAGAAACACCAGCACCACCAGCGCGACCAGAATGACGGCGTCACGCAACGCATGAAACACCTCGGTGATGGACTCGCGAATGAACGGCGTGGTGTCGTAGCCGATCTCGTAGGCGATTCCCTCGGGAAAATCGACCGACACTTCCTTCATTTTCCGCTGGATCATCTCGGCGGTTTCCAGCGCGTTGGCGCTCGGCAGTTGAAAAATCGCCAGCCCGACGGTTGGCTTCGCGTCGAAGCGGTTCGCGACATCCTGCGAGCGCGCGCCGAGTTCCACCCGGCCGATATCGCGGATCCGAACCTTCTGCCCCCGCGGACCGACCCGCACAATGATCTGTTCAAATTCCTCGGGTTCGATGAGCCGGCCGCGCGTGGTCAGCGGGATTTGCACGAGATTCCCTTCGTCGGCCGGGGGCTGCCCCACCTGTCCCAGCGAAATCTGCATGTTTTGTTCGCGAATCGCCGCGACGACATCGGTCACCGCCAGCTTGCGAACCGCCAGCTTGTCGGGATCGACCCAGACCCGCATGCTGTAATCGCGCTGCCCGAAAACCAGCACCTCGGCGATCCCCGGCAACCGGGAGAGTTCGTCGCGAATCCGCAATAGGGCGTAATTGCTGAGGTGCAACTGGTCGTAGCGACCATCAGGGGAATTGAGGCTGACGGTCAGCAGAATGTCCGGGGACCGTTTTTTGGTTGTCACTCCAGTCTGGCGAACGACGTCTGGCAGCGAGGGCAAAGCGAGACTGACGCGGTTTTGAACGAGAACCTGGGCGACATTCAAATCGACTCCCGGCTTGAACGTGACCGTCAGGGTGTACGAGCCGTCGTTGGTGCTTTGGGAAGCCATGTACAACATGTCTTCGACACCGGTCACCTGCTGCTCAATCGGAGCGGCGACCGTCTGGGCGACAACCTGGGCACTCGCTCCCGGATAATTGCAGTCGACCTGTATCGTGGGCGGGGCGACGGTGGGATACGGCGCGACCGGCAGCGTGAGCGACTCCATCCCCGCCGGGAGTGGAACCCCCAGCGCCAGCGCGATCACCCCGGCGAGGGGAACGACACCGGCGAGCGTGATGACGATCGACAGCACCGAGGCGAATACCGGGCGATCGATGAAGAAGCGGGAGAACACGGCGTGAGTCTCGCGATGGCTACGGACGGCTCGATGATTGCAGGACGAATCTCGTCACTCACCATCCTTCAGCAGCTTGGGATGGACTTCGTCTTTCGCACGGACACGCTGCAGGTTGGTGACGATCACACGATCGTCTGCGGTGAGTCCGCTGCTGATCACACGTTTTCCTTTTTCCCGCCAACCAACTTCCACGCGGCGGTACTCGACTTTGTTCTCGGCGTTCACCACGAAGACGTAGCGTTCCCCCTGATCACTGGCAAGCGCCTCTTCGGGAATCAGCAGCACTTCGCGCGGCTCGCCGATGGGAACGCGCAACCGCACAAACAAACCGGGGGAAAGCATGCGATCGGGATTGGAGATCTCGGCGCGCCCGAGCAGGGTTCCGGTCGTGGGATCGACTTCGTTGTCGAGGAAGTTGAACCGCGCGGTGAGCGAGGCCCCGACCTTGTCGGCCAGCGTCACTTCGATCGGAATCTCGGTGTCGCGGGCGGAGGCGATTTTTCCGTCGCGGACCAGCCGCTGCAACCGGAGAACGGTTCGTTCGTCGACATCGAAGTACGCGTGGATCGGGTCGAGGGAGACGACGCGGGTCAGCGCGGTTTCGTCAGCACGCACCAAGTTGCCAACGTCCACCAGGTGCCGACTGATTCGCCCATTGATTCGGGAATGGATCGTGGTGTAGCCAAGATTCAATTCGGCAAGATCCCGACTCGCTTTGGCCGCCAGCACATTGGCCGACGCCTCGGCGAGGTCGAAGGCGACCGTGTCGTAGTCTTCCTGCGAGATCGACTTCATCATCAGGAAGCGTTTGGCACGTGCTTCCTGACTGGCGAGTTTGTCTTTTTTGGACTGGAACTGCGCGACATTGGCCGACGCGCGGTCAAACTCGGCCTTGTAGGGGCGGTCGTCAATCTCGAAGAGGGGCTGCCCGATTTGGACGTCGTCGCCATCTTTGAACAAAACCTTTTCGAGATGGCCGCTGACACGGGCTTTGATTTCGATCGCTTCGGCGGCGACCAGCCGGCCGGCGAATTCTTCGTGTTCGACCAAAGACGCCAGTTCGGGCTGCCGGCAATCGACCTCGACCGGCTTTTTGGCCTTGTTGGCGGCCGGTGCGGCGGCGGGCTGGCAGCCAGCCAAAAGACCTCCGATCGCGACGCAGACGAGCCATTTCAGCGGGAATCGGAGGCGAGGGAGATTCCTCCACGCCCCGATCGATTTGCTGAGGGATCGGTGATGCGCGGGAACCGGGGTTGACCCCTTTGGGACTGCGATCAGTGGAAGTTGTTTATTCACAATCAGTTGCACCAGGTGACTGACCGGTCAGTCAGTTGACATCAGGATTTGAGTATAGATACGCTGGGGGAGCGAAAGCAACCCTCGATTTCGTCCCTGCGATCGACTCACCTGCTGTCTCGAATGGCCAGTCCTGTTCCCTCCACCGTCGCTTCCGAATCGACACACCGCGCCCAGCGTCGGCAGGCGATTGTCGAAGCGGCGGCGCGGCTGTTCGCCACCGAGGGTTACAGCGGTTGCGAAATGGAACGAGTCGCCGCCGACCTGAAAATCGCCAAGGGAACGCTCTATCTCTATTTCGCCGGCAAACAGGAGTTGTTCTTCGCCTGCGTCGACTGGGGCATGCAGCAGATGCAGCACGCTCTGCGAATCGCCACCGAAAACTGCCCCGAACCATTTCAACGCATCGCCCGCGCGATTCGTGCGTACCTGGCCTTCTTTGAAGAGCATCCGCACTACGTCGAACTGCTGATTCAGGAACGGGCGATCTTCAAAGACCGCGTTCGCCCGACCTATTTCGCGTCACGAGACGCCAATCGCGGTCCCTGGCGCGAGTTCTACCAGCAACTGGTGACGGCCGGCCATTTGCGCGACGACATCCCCGTGGAACGGATGCTCGACACTCTGGGAAATCTCGTTTACGGAACAATGTTCACCAACCACTTCGTTGGTCGCACGGTTTCGCTCGATGAGCAGTTCACCGGGATCATGGAAATCGTGTTTCGTGGCCTGTTCAGCGAAGACGAACGAAAGAGCCGCGAAGGAGAGCGGCTGGGTGTGCAGTCTGATGTGTTTTGAGAACGCTTCTTATTCTCCATGCGGCGTCAAATCAGACGATTCGCGTCCCCAGACCCCATCCGGTCCAAGTGCAATGTCGCGTTTTCGGCCGCGTGGGGTATATTCTCCACGCGGCCGAAAACGCGGCAACACCGAAATTCCACAGGGCGGCCCCGCCGTCGGCAGCCCCAACGGGGCGGAATTCGATAGCCCAGAACCTGTCCAAAATCAAACCCGCTGTTGTTGATTGTTTCGGCAACGGTCGGCACGGCGAGTACCGAAGCGCGTAGTGTGGGCCAACTGGGGGTTAAGCTAGGTATTCAAGGAATGGCCAATGCGTTCCATAAGTTCAGGCCGGCCTCCGTACCCCGAGAGAGAATGAAGGAACGGCCGGAACAAGCTCCCACACACCAAACGCACTCGCTTGCGCTGACGGAATTTCCCAAATTGTAGCGGCCGACACCTCAACGTCCCGCAGCGAATCGATGGCGTTCCGCCAGGAGTCGACCAACGGAGGACGCCTCGGAATTCATGGAACGCATTGGCAATCCCTTGAAAACCTATCTTGACCTGCCACCGGCGTCCACTTCGCAACTTGACACTCACCGAGACTTGTCCCTGTGATTTCTCAAACTACGAAATTGATTTTGGACGGCTACCTAAAAACCTTCCGTCACCCGGCGCTGGCCCCAACTACGTACTTCGTCACTCGCCGTGCCGACCGTC
>JAPLOC010000847.1 GCA_026692825.1 Planctomycetota bacterium
CATCGGTCGTGGTGACAATTGTCGATTCACGATTCTTGGCGAATCGCACAGACAGTCGTTCGCGAAACCGCCACGCGGACTCGACAAGCCTTACGCCAATCTCATTGGCGGACATTCGGCGAAGCTTCAGCAATCGATGCAATGAGGCCATGTTTGGTCTTGATGCGAATGTTGTGCGCTGCCGGGCGGTCGACTTCGCATGTCGGTTGAACCGCCCCGGGTCGGGTTCTGACCGGTGTCAGGTCACTATTGGATACTCAAACGGATGCGGTTGCTCCACCAGGTTCATCGAATACGACTCGGTGGCCCTGGCAGTGGCTTGAGCGACAAGTGCCAATCTCAAATAGGCTGCCGCCAGAGCGCACATCCACACCCCCCATTCGGCATCCAGAAAGTCTCCGAAAAAGCTGCTTACAATGTATCCAACAAGTCCCGACACCAGGGTCAACCCTTGAAATGAGCGGCTGGTGTTCCCCAAGCGGCTAAACAGGGACGAACCCAATTTCAAACAATACATCGCCGTTGCGAGAAGTCCTAACCGAAGTAACAACCCCTGAATACCCCAGGAGATCATTTCATCGAGTGGACCATTGTGGACGGATCTGGGGATTGTCGAAAGGTGGGCGATATACCGGATTGACACCTGGGATTTGTAGCAGCCCCCTCCGATTCCCAGGGGGTGGTCCGCGACGCAATTCAGACCAGCCTTCCAAAAATCAACCCGAGACTGGGCGGATTTGTCGCGGTTTTCCTCGCCAGCGAAAGTCGTGACGAATCGCTCGATGATTGCCGCATCTTTCAACAGAAATAGCAACCCCAGCCCACCCAAACACATTCCGATGATCACAAGTCGCCGCTCTTTGCCGCGAGCCAACGCGAGCAACGCGAAAGCGGCCGCCCCAATGCCGAGAAAGCTCCCTCGACTGTTGCACAGCAGTAGCATATTGATCGCGAACGGAGCGGCGAGAACCGCAGTCCACCGTTTCCAACCCCTCCCGGTCATGGCAACTCCACCGATGATCGGCAGCAACGTCACCGTCAGGCACGCGAGCTGATTCGAGCCGTTCGCCCCGGGAGGTCCCAGACCCTCCAGGCGACCGTGTACCATTTCGCCGGCCTTGAAGACGGTTGCCTCAAAGCCCAAAAACCCAATCCCCAAAACCATGAGAATCAGCACAAAATCGAAATCGTGTTCATCTGATATCGCAAGCTCGATCAAGTAGCCCAACAACGCGACTTTGAGTCCCTCGAACATGGTCGCGCTGGCGACCGCGAAGTTGCTGGACCAAAAAAAGGTCACAATGACGGCGTTGAGAGATGTTGCGAACAACAGAAGGCTAAACAACCGTGTTGGTCCCGATTTCGCGCATGCGGGACGTGGCTTGAGATGCACCAGTACCGAAATCAGCAGTACCACTCCCGAAATCAGACTCCACCTTGGCCCCTTGAGCACTCCGCTCTGCCCCCACCAGAAATAGGCGGGAAATGCGAATGCCGTCTGCAGATACGGGATGATGCCCCAGCGCGACCGCCCCAGCCCAAGCAACACGCACACGGCAAACAACAACAGCCAGAAACCTGCGGTAACACTCACTGGACGTTGACCTCAGTCATTTCACCACACGCACCCGGCCCGTGATCCACACCGTCGCCATGGACAGGTCGGGTCGCCGGATTCTTCACCCGAGGTTCAGCCAGACGCTCGTAGAGCGATTCATACTTGCGAATCATCGCGGCCAAATCGTAATCGCGGGCGAGTCGAATCGGACCGAGCCGCGCGAATTGATCCCGAAGTTGTGAGTCCTGAGACAATTTTGTCAGCGCATCCGTCAAGAGAGCGACATTGTCTGGTGGGACGACAATCCCACAGCCAGCATCGCCACCGACGAGCTGGCGACTGGCCCCCACGTCGGTGACGACTTCCGGAAGCCCAAAGCCCATCGCTTCCAAGATCGATTGACTCATTCCTTCGGATCGGCTGCAATTGATATAGACGTCCATCGCAGCCAACCAGGGGCCGACTGCGGACTGGCGGCCCGTGAAGTGAACCCGCTGTTCAAGATTCAGTTCCTTCGCGAGCGACTCCAAGCGCTGCTGTTCGGGTCCCTCGCCCACGAGTATCAAGTGTGCGTCACCGGGGAGCTGACCCAGAGCGCGAATCGCGAGGTCGAATCGCTTGACCTCGGCCAGTCGGCCCACGGACCCCAAAACAAACGCTCGCGCGGGTATCGCCACGCCATTGGGAATCACCTGAATGCGATTCGCCGGGAAGCCCGAGGCGTTTACAACCCGAACCGCGACATCGTCGGAGACCGCCAAAACAGCATCACAGGTCGAAAGAGTCCAGCGGAGCACGTATCGGTTGACCCAGCCCTTGATCATTCCCGGGTGGGATCCGCCAAAGACAGTACCGCGTTCGGCGTGAATATGGCGAACGCCGCTCACTTTCCGACGCGCCAATGCCGTTTCCAGCAATGTGCCCCAGTTATGGGAGTGAACTATGTCCAGGCGCAGATCACGAAAGACGTCGGACAGCCGCCCCGGCAGTCGCCAGTCGTGGCGGTCCGGTTTGTTCAACTCGACGATTGGAAAGTCAGAGCGCGACAACCACTGGGCCGCCGTTCCGGATCGCTTCAAACAAATGAGCGAAGGCTCAAAACGTGCGCGATCCAGATTGTTTAAAAGGTGCGAGACACATCGCTCCAGCCCGCCCATTTGAAATGTATGAACCACAAAAGCGACGCGAATTCGCGCAATTGTCCCGGGGGCGGTCATATTGTGGAATCCGGTAACCCCTGTCGCGTACCGGACAGTTTGACCGGGGTGTTATCACGTGCGACGTTGGAATCAGAATGAAGCACTGAACTCAGTGTCGAAAATTGAAATCCCTGAAGAAGCGATCGTAGTTTTGACGTCGTTGTTCCAAGGTTGACATAGTGCCGGAAGCGGGACCGCATTGATGCCGCGATTTTGGGTTGCTGCGGGTCAACCTCCCAGGGATGAACATAGATCTGAAACGGCCGTCCCACCGCGTTCACACGTTTGAGCGCGCTCCGGGTCAGCGAATACGGATAGAGCCTCAGATATCCTCCGCCTCCGACCGGCAGATTGTATCCGAACACCGGCAGAACAGTCGGAGGATATTCCCAGATAGTACCGGAATCGGTGTGCGCCCTGTAAGGAACGATGCGGGCTTCGGGGATTCCATAGCGATCGTGTCGCACGGGAAAAATGCTGGAATCCATCACGAACCCCTCTTGAACCAGAATTTCCAAAGCCCACAGCGACCGTCTTACGATGGAAAAACTGGGCGCTCGGTACGCGGTCACGGCGACTCCCGCCGCCTGTTGAATCGCGTCGCGCGACTGCCGAAGGTCATCTCGAAATTCTTGTGGTGAAAGGTCGTAGACCAACCGATGCCAATAACTATGGCAGCCAATTTCGTGGCCGTCCGACGCGATCCGTTTGACCAGTTCCGGAAACTTGTCGGCCACCCACCCCAATACAAAGAATGTCCCCCGGACACGAAACTCAGATAGCAGATCGAGAATTCGCTCGGTATTCGCGACGACGCGACTCTCGTAACCGTCCCAACTGGTGGGATGCACCTGCCGAGCGAACGCGGAAACCTGAAAATAGTCCTCGACGTCGACTGTGAACGCGTTAACTGTCACCGCTGCTTCCAGGTGCTTTTGAGACTTTCAAACCGCGTGCGAATTCGCCGGTGAGGTTACTTTCCAGCGCGACCTGAACTCAACGCCTCGGAATATCCGTGTGCGATGCGTTCAGGGTGTGGTAGCGAAAGCCGACCGAGAGTGTGACGCGCCAACTGGGAGACAACTTTCCATGCCGTCGCGGCGATCAGCTTCAAGTCCAGCGAAAAACTTGAATTCCTGACGTAGTACACATCGTAGACCAATTTCTGCACCACACTGTCAATCCCCGAATCCGGGGGAAGCAGTACTTGGGCCAAGCCCGTCACGCCCGGTTTGACATTCAGACGCTGCAGGTAATTTGGCACCTTCCATTCCAACTGATCGACGAATTCAGGGCGTTCGGGTCGGGGGCCGACAAGGCTCATATCCCCCGCGAGAACGTTGAACAACTGAGGCAATTCATCAATATGCGAGTCACGCAGCAGCCGACCCAGGGGCGTGATTCGCGAATCCCCACCTCCACTCGACCATACCGGTCCTGTCCCCGCTTCGGCGTTTTGAACCATGGTCCGGATTTTGACCAGCGTGAAGCGGCGCCCGTTGCGTCCCACCCGGACTTGGCGATAAAACGCGGGACCGGCCGACGTCAGCTTGATCGCAATCGCTGCGACCGTTATCACGGGAATCGCAACGACGAGCAGCGCCAGGGAGAGAACAAAATCCAACACGGCCTTGAAGGGCAAATAGCTGGGCCTGAGCGGAATCACGCAGGTTGGCTCGTCCGCATGCCCACGATGTGTCATCACGATCGCGCTCCTGCTCGCGTCCGTCGTAACCGCGCAATGACGCACTTCAACTCTGCCTTCAACGGCTCCAACCACAGCCTGTGTGCTGATGTCGGAAACACTCACTGGACATGAAGAATTCATCGCTGTTCGGTCGGTTGTGTTTGAGAATACTTCCACGGTACTCACGATCTAGGTGTACCTCGAGTTCATTCGAGTTCAGAGAACGCGATGGCGACTACAATTTTGGCGTGATCACTTGTTGCAATTCTGGCAAAAAATTCTGCAGGATCGCCTCGCACAACTCCTTATCCGACGGAGTGCGAGTTTCCGCAGGTCCTGTGGTGTTGCGTTTTTCACCACTCGCGTTCAGTTCCGATGCGGCAATCTGCCTGGAGACGTAGATTTTGTAAAGGTACGGGGCACCGCTGAAGTTGAATCGAGGCAACTCCGGAGCTTCCCAGGTCTTTCCGTCCCGTGACCAAGCCCAATACGTACGAAGCGCATGGGCGCTTTTCTCGCCGGTCGGCCGAAAGTCCGCGGTCATGAAACTTCCCCAGGACGTTTCTCCATCCGGACTCCCAACCTGAACTCGTTGTTCCTTCCCTGCAACCTCCAATCCCATTCCCTGAAAGCAAACTGTCGGCGGGTGGACTGACAAGGGGCGAGTTTGACCGCAGAGCAACATAATGCTGGCCTGGGCACCCGTTTTGTCGTTCCTGAGCCCCACGTTGTACCACCCAACTGTCCCGGTCTGCTTACGCTCAGACTCTCCCAGTTCTACGACCTCAGCTTTCCATCCACTGAATTGAAGCGGCAGATTGTCTAGCTCCTTGGCGGCGACTTGCATCCAATTGGAATTCGTCCAACGGGAAACAAACACCCCATGTGCAATTCCCGTTCCAAGAACCGCAGCCAAGCACACAGCCGGCAACATCCAGCGATTCGCAGCCATTTTGATCCACTTCCCTTCCCGTGTTCAAGACCCTGAATTGATCCTCAATGGACACACCGACTAGGCCCCGCCACCTTCCGCTGGGTCGAGATCGGGAGAGGGTTCGTCCGAAGTTCGGTTGACTTTGGCACCATAGCCATAACCATACGAATACCGGTACCCGCTGGGAGATTGGTCGACACCGATCACCACCGCTCCCCAAACCGGCGCGCCCATCATCTGGAGTTTCTGACACGCAGAAGCGACTTTCGAGTATTGGCTGACATCGCGCCGAACGGAGAGAATCACACCGTCAACGTACTGGGCGATCAACAGGCCATCGGTCACCGGAATCAGTGGCGACGTATCGACCACCACAAAATCGAACTCGGCTCGCAACCTCTCCATCAAGGGAGTCATGCCGTCCTGTGCCAATTGTCGCAGTGCCTCGCCAGTCAACTGCCCCGAGGAAATGACGAACAATCCGTCCTGGGAAGTCGGCTGGATGACTGTTGAAGGATCGATCGGCTGCGTGATCGCCTCGCAGAGACCGGGCTCGGCAGCGACGTTGAAGACACGATGAACGGTCGGACGTCGCAGATCCGCGTCGATCACGACTGTGCGGTAAC